>CAZWIU010000013.1:0-58831 GCA_964634105.1 uncultured Bacteroidales bacterium
TATTGGTTGTTGGCCATTGGCTATTGGCTGTTGGATATTGGATATTGGCTTTTGGCTTTTGGATATTGGATTTTGGATATTGGATATTGGATATTTGATATTGGATATTGGATATTGGCTGTTGGATATTGGCTGTTGGATATTGGCTATTGGATATTGGATATTGGATATTAAATATTGCATACTGGATATCATTATTGTCTGGTTAAATTCAACGTTTTTATCTTTCGTACCTACGGTACTTTCCTTTAGCCTGGCCAGAGGCTAAGTATCTGTAGAAAAAGTCACATGCGAAAGTTTGAGCCCTGTAGGTAGCGATATATCCTTATTCTCTTTAAATTCATCCGTTTTGAAATTTTAAAAATATTTTAATCGGACAGTAGCGATAAATTACATTTAAATGGTAGTAAAGCCTACCTTCGTCCCGATATCCCGTCCCGATAATTCGGGATATCGGGACGGGATATCGGGACGATACTTCAGTGGGCGCCTGCCTGTCGGCAGGCAGGAAGGCGGAGAGAATGGGATTCGAACCCATGAAGCCCTTTTGAAGCTTACACACTTTCCAGGCGTGCGCCTTAGACCACTCGGCCATCTCTCCTGTTATTTCAATTTATCATCCCGAATAATTTAGTATTCAGGATTAATTCAATTTCTAAACTTCACGTTGTTTTTCTCAACAAATGCTAATCAAATGAGGGCCGAAAATTACTAAAAAATTCAATGCTATACTATCCGATAGTAACTTCTCCACGCAAAGACAAATTCAGTTGTTCAATTACCTTATCACGATTATCAAACTTGCCCAGTAAATACATCAGTTTTGTGATAGCTGCTTCCGTGGTCATATCATGACCGCTTACCACCCCGATTTTTTCAAGTGCCATACTTGTTTCGTAGACTCCCATTTCAACACTGCCCTCGGCACATTGGGTCACACTCAGAATAATTATTCCGCGATGAATGGCGTTTCTGACCTCTTCGAGAAACCATCGCTGATCAGGAGCATTTCCGGCACCAAAGGTTTCCAGCACAATTGCCCGAAGATTATTAATATTAAAAACGGCATTAACTATATGCGGATCGATCCCCGGATACAATTTAAGGATAGTAACATTAGTATCGAGTTTCGTCTGAATTATAAGTCTTTGGTTATCTTCTGGGTAATGTATAGCCGGATAATTAAAACGGATATGCACTCCCGTTTCGGCCAGAACAGGATAATTAAATGACTGGAAAGCCTTAAACTCTTCGGCATTATGTTTAATAGTCCGATTGCCCCTAAAAAGCTTATTCTGAAATAAAATCGTCACTTCAGGAACGACAGGTTTGTTATCTTTCAGGGAGGCAGCAATTTCAATGGCTGTTACCAGATTTTCTTTGGCATCGGTTCTCAATGAGGAAATGGGTAACTGCGATCCGGTAAAAACAACAGGTTTTGAAAGATTCTCGAGCATAAAACTCAGGGCTGATGCCGAATATGCCATTGTATCTGTCCCATGCAGAACGATAAATCCATCGAACCTATCGTAATTTTCATGAATAAGGTTGGTAAGTCTAACCCACGAATCGGGAGTTATATTCGATGAATCGAGTAATGGGTTGAATGTATATAAGCTAAGATGGAATCCGGTTTTTTTTAATTCCGGAATGATATCGAAAATATTTTCAAGTTGAAACGGGCGTAACACACCGGTTTCATTATCACGGATCATACCGATGGTTCCGCCTGTATAAATAATCAGCAGTGATACATGTTTCAGGTGAGCAGTCATAGATTAAAGAGCATTTTAGCATTGTGGGTGGTAACCTCTGCAACTTCTTCGACCGAACATTTTTTTATTTCGGCCAATTTTCTGGCTACAAGAAGAAGATACCCGCTTTCGTTACGTTTACCTCTAAAAGGCATGGGTGCAAGATAGGGAGAATCTGTTTCCAGAACAATATGTTCCAGTCCGATATCCTGAATAGCTTCTTTCAGAAATGAATTTTTGAAGGTTAGAATTCCACCAATACCTAATTTAAAACCCATCCCTACAATGAGTTCAGCCAGTTTTTTATCGCCCGTAAAGGCATGAAATATTCCGTTTAAGCCTGCAAATTCATTCGTCTTCACGATCTCCAGGATTTCATGGAAAGATTCACGGGCGTGAATTACCACCGGCAGATTGTTTCGAAGCGCATAGAATAGCTGTTGCCTAAAAGCGTCCACCTGTTCCTTTATATGAGTCTTATCCCAATACAGATCAATTCCGATTTCACCGACACCTGAATATGAATACATGCTCAGTTGATGGAATATCTTACTGAGTTCATCCAGGTAATTTTCTTTTACATGAGTCGGATGCAAACCCATTAAGGGTACAAACAAATCGGTATAGTTGCCGGATAGTTCATGTAACGAACGAATGGAATGTGAGTCGATATTGGGCAGAATTATTTTCGAAATACCTTCCTGCCGAGCCCTCCTGATTACCAAATCAATATCGCTCTTAAATTCATCTAAATAAAGGTGTGCATGCGTATCGATAAATTCCATGTAACTAATGGATATATATGCGAAAATAAGCATTAACGTCCTTTCAAATCGTGTAAAGAATCAGTTTTTGCGAAAATATTTTCCCGGTAATGGTCTGACAAGGCCGTTGAACTCCAAGTTTAATAAAGATGCTGACGTTTTTGCCACCGGCAGATTCAGTGAAATACTTATTTCGTCGAGAGCAGAATCGCCGTGCTCATTAAGGAACCCAAGAATTTTCTCTTCGTCAGCAGTCAGCTGGACGAATAAAGATTTCTGGAGGGGAGCTGAACGTTGCTTATCCTGGTACCATCCCAGTGCTGCTTCAACGTCGGCACCGTTCTCTATCAGAGCAGCTTTATTTGTTTTTATGAGTTTGTTGCATCCTTTCGAATAGTTATCGATACTTCTGCCCGGGATGGCAAAGACCTCGCGGTTATATGAATTGGCCAGATCGGCGGTTATCAGTGCGCCTCCTGTTTCAGCTGATTCAATGATAATGGTTGCATCGGCCAGTCCGGCAATTATACGGTTGCGGCTAATAAAATTTCCTGGTTCAGGTTTCTGATCGCTTTTAAATTCAGTAACCAGCGTACCATTTTCCAGTATTTTCCGGGCAGTGGGAGCATGCAAGGAGGGATACATGAATCTAAATCCATGTCCAAGAGCTGCTATTGTAATTAAGTTATTTTTCAGAGCAGCCTTATGAGCTGTAATATCTATTCCATATGCCAGTCCACTGACAATAACAAGTTCCGGGTGCTGTTGGGCCAGGAAAGAAATAATTTCATCGGTACAGGATCGGCCATAATCGGAAGCACTACGGGTACCCACAATGCTTATTATTTTGGGTGGATTCAGATTTCTACTTCCCTTCACGTAAAGTATTACAGGAGCATCTTCACATTCTTTCATTCGTTTCGGGTAGTTTTCATCAAGGTAGAACAAAGCGAGAATTCCTTCCTTATTGATATACTCGACTTCCCTTTCTGCCGCTTCAAGCAAGCTTTTACCGTTGATGAGTGATGATTTGATTTCACCAATACCCGGTATTTTTTCAAGGACCGACTTTTTTTCCTTAAAAACCGCTTCTACCCCACCGGCATATGCAACCAATCTTCTTGCCAGGACAGGACCGATTTTGGGGATAATACTTAACGCAATTTTCAGCTGAAGGTCATTCATATTACATCTAACGTATTAACTTAATTGATTACTGATATTTATCCAATGCTTTAAGCAACCTCGATAATTGATCTTTATTCAGAGCACTTAAACTGACTTCGGGGTATTTCGCATCAATATCTTTAATATGCTGTTTCAGGATTATTTTTGTTTTAAAACCAGCCAGTGATTTCTTAAGAAGGTACCCGCTAAACTTATTTTTTGGTATTTCGATAGAATTCTTCCTATGATTTAAGAAGCTCATTGAGAAATAGCGAAAAATAATAAATTCATCGTCATCGCAAAAGTATATATACGTAAGCTCAAGTAACGATTCCAGGATCCAGAATACGGCAAAAACTGCAGTCACAATCAGGGACCACTGAACTTTACTTATTCCGAGAAAATCGCTTTTGAGGCTGCCGGTAAGCATGATCACCATAATGATGACGGCATAAAGTATTATTGTGATCATACGTCGTAACTGTGTTTTAATAACCGTGCGTTGAATATCGATTGTCATGATAGTCAATATTTCGTTCAAAGATATCGCATAAAGTTGAATCTGTATTACACCTCTTCAAGGTTTCATTTATTTATACATTCCTTATTCGCCAGATACATACCAGTTCTATCGTACATGGTAATTCACACACCTAACTAATTGTTTTCGCGCAGAACGCGAAAGTTATTTGGTCAGGTTTCGTTTCATTTTGAAGAAGTCCCTGAGCATTTGAGCTGCATCATTTTCCAATATTCCGGACACCACTTCTGTTGTGGGATGAAGGAGAACATCTTTTATGAGTCGATAGCCTCTTTTAGGATCAGAAGTTGCATAAATCAATCTTTTCAGTTGCGCCCAATATAATGCCCCAGCACACATAATACAAGGTTCAAGTGTTACAAATAAACTGCAATCGTTAAGGAATTTACTTCCCAGGTGATTTGCTGCAGCCGTAATTGCCTGCATCTCTGCATGCGCAGTAACATCGTTCAGTGTTTCTGTCAGATTATGAGCACGGGCTATGATCGTATTATTGGCTACGACAATTGCTCCCACCGGCACTTCGTCTTTATCCATCGCTTTTTGTGCTTCGGCTAACGCATGCCGCATGAAATATTCATCGTTAAGATACTCTTCTGACATCATCGAAAAAAAACCTTCAAGGGTAATTGCTATTCTGTTTGAGCAAGAATTTCTTGCTATCTTCACAAGCTGATAATAATAAATAAACGCTAAATCATTCAGGTAAAAATAAAATAAAATGTACAGGACTCATACTTGTGGAGAATTAAATATTGAAGATACCGGTAAGAAGGTAATATTAAGCGGTTGGGTGCAGCGATCACGGGATCTTGGTGGAATGACATTTATCGATTTGCGCGACAGGTATGGAATAACTCAGCTTGTCTTTAATATGGAAACGCATGCATCGTTGTGTGAACTTGCCCGCAAATTAGGACGTGAATTTGTGATACAAGCCGAGGGAGTGGTATCGGAGCGTAGCAATAAAAATAAGAAGATCGCTACCGGCGATATAGAAATTATTGTAGAACGGTTAACTGTCCTGAACTCATCAGAAATCCCTCCCTTTACCATTGAAGATGAAACGGATGGAGGCGATGAATTAAGGATGAAATACAGGTATCTTGATTTACGACGTAACCTGCTTAAAAATAACCTGCAGCTGCGCCATAATATGGCACAGGAAGCCCGAAAGTACTTAAGCAGCAAGGGATTTTTTGAGATTGAAACTCCTGTTCTTATTAAATCGACCCCGGAAGGGGCACGCGATTTTGTTGTTCCTTCCAGGATGAATCCCGGGCAGTTTTATGCACTTCCCCAATCGCCTCAAACTTTCAAGCAACTGCTCATGGTAGCTGGTTACGACCGGTATTTTCAGATCGTAAAATGTTTTCGTGATGAAGATCTCCGCGCTGACAGGCAGCCAGAGTTCACGCAGATCGACTGTGAAATGGCTTTTATCCATCAGGAGGATATTCTTGTAACCTTTGAGGGATTAATCAAAGATTTGCTCCTGAAAATAAAGGGGACAGAATTTGATGGCCCTTTTCCAAGGCTAACATACGATGAAGCAATGGAAAAGTATGGAAATGATAAGCCTGATATTCGCTTTGGGATGACCATCAAAAATATCACGCACATTGTCAAAGGAAAAGGATTTGGCATATTTGATAATGCAGCCTATATTGGCGGAATATGTGCTGAAGGTTGCAGTGAATACAGCCGTAAACAGCTCGACGAGTTAACCCAGTTCGTTACCAAACCTCAGATCGGTGCAAAAGGACTGGTGTATGCGAAATATAATAACGATGGATCGCTTAAATCGACTGTCGATAAATTTTACGATCAGGATGCATTAAAAACCTGGGCCGATGCAATGGGTGCCAAGCCAGGCGATTTGATGCTGGTACTTGCCGGAAACAAGAATAATACCCTGAAAGCATTAAGTGAGTTACGACTTGAAATGGGCCGGCAGATGGAACTTACCAGTGCCGATGAATTTGCGCCCCTGTGGGTGCTCGATTTTCCATTACTTGAGTGGGATGAAGAGACAAAGCGATTTTATGCAAAGCATCATCCGTTTACCTCACCGAGGTTGGAAGATATCCCACTTCTTGATACCGATCCGGCCAGCGTTAAAGCCAATGCATACGATATGGTTATCAACGGCGTTGAAGTCGGAGGAGGCTCGATTCGTATCCACGATAAAAACCTTCAGCAAAAGATGTTTCAAACGCTGGGATTTACTGAAGAGCAGGCAAATGAACAATTTGGCTTTCTGATGAATGCATTCAGGTTCGGAGCCCCCCCGCATGGCGGAATAGCTTTTGGTTTCGACCGACTGGTATCGTTGTTTGCAGGGCTGGATTCTATCAGGGATGTAATTGCTTTTCCGAAAAATAATTCCGGCCGGGATGTTATGATCGATACACCAGCGGTAATCGAAGAAGCTTCATTAAAAGAATTATCATTGAAAATTGAAATAAACAAATAATATATCTTTCAGAAGCATACTCATTCCATGAAAAAAATTCCGCTTGGTGCTCATCCCTACATTTATCCCATGCCAACAGTAATTGTAAGTACTATTGTGGATGGCAGACCGAATTTCACCACTGTATCGTATGTCGGCGTTGTGCAACATACACCTCCCATGGTATCAGTAACACTTGTAAATACGCACATTGCCAACAGGGGTATTAAGCACAATAAGACGTTCAGCATTAATATCCCTAATACACGGATGATGAAGGTAACCGATTTTACAGGGATGAATTCGGGTGATAAGGTCGATAAGTCAGCGTTGTTTAACCTGTTCTATGGTGATCTTATCACAGCTCCAATGATCATGGAAACACCGTTAAACCTTGAATGCCGCTTAATTAATGTGATCGATCTGAATAACGACAGTGAAATTTTTATTGGCGAGATAGTACAATCGTTTTCGGAAAAGAAATATTTACGACGCGGATATCCTTATATGAAAAAACTGGATCCTATTCTTTTCTCCATCAACTCAAACAGCTATTATAATGTTGGTCGAAGAATTGGTTGGGCATGGAAGGCAGGATTGAAAATTGATATCGCCAAATACCGCAGAAGGCTATAGTATACCACCCGTGGCAAGCAATCATTTAATCAAGTTTCAGCACTGCCAGGAAAGCTGACTGAGGCACTTCGACATTTCCAACCTGGCGCATACGTTTCTTTCCTTTCTTTTGTTTTTCGAGGAGTTTTCGTTTACGCGTTATGTCGCCCCCATAACATTTTGCAGTAACGTCCTTGCGAACAGCTTTCACTGTTTCACGGGCAATAATTTTTGCTCCGATGGCTGCCTGGATGGCTATCTCGAATTGCTGCCGGGGGATTAATTCCTTCAGCTTTTCGCAGATTCGCCGGCCAAATGAATACGCATGATCGCGATGGATGAGCGCTGAAAGTGCATCGACCATTTCACCATTCAGCAGAATATCTAACCTTACCAGATGCGCCAGCTTATACCCTGTCTGATGGTAATCAAAGGAAGCATATCCACGGGAGATGCTTTTAAGTTTATCATAAAAGTCGAAAACAATCTCGGAAAGAGGCATATCGAAAGTAACCTCCACCCGGTCGGTAGTCAAATATACCTGATTTAGAAGTGTTCCTCTTTTGTCGATGCACAGTTTCATAATTGAACCGATATATTCGGTTTTAGAAATAACCTGGGCATGAATATAGGGTTCTTCAATATGCTCTATCATGGTAGGGGGAGGCATACCGGAAGGGTTATGAACATCGATCACTTCGCCTTTTGTTGTGAATGCCTTGAAAGACACGTTAGGAACGGTTGTAATTACATCCATGTTAAATTCGCGGTCGAGCCGTTCCTGAACAATTTCCATATGCAGTAAACCCAGAAACCCGCACCGAAAACCAAAGCCGAGTGCAACCGACGATTCAGGCTCAAATACCAGCGAGGCATCGTTGAGTTGAAGTTTTTCCATCGATGAGCGTAATTCTTCATAATCGTCGGCATCGACAGGATATACTCCTGCAAACACCATGGGTTTAACATCTTCAAAACCCGAGATTGCCTTATCACAGGGACGTTCAACATGAGTAATGGTATCACCAACTTTTACTTCGCGCGATGTTTTGATCCCTGAAATGATGTATCCCACATCGCCGGCGCTAAGCTCTTTTCGTGGCTCGGTGCCAAACTTCAATACACCAATTTCATCGGCATGGTACTCACGGCCGGTTGCTACGAACTTAACAAAATCGTTGGTACGGATAGTTCCGTTTACAATTTTAAAGTAGGAATATATCCCGCGGAAAGAATTAAAAACAGAATCAAAGATAAGTGCCTGCAAGGGAGCGTCGGGATCGCCTGCAGGCGGTGGAATTTTTTCGACAATCTCAACCAATATACGATCGACTCCAAGGCCTGTCTTTCCACTTGCTTCAATAATATCTTCCCGTTTACATCCGATCAGATCAACAATCTGGTCTTTCACTTCCTCGGGCATTGCGCTGGCCATATCCATTTTATTCAGGACCGGAATAATTTCAAGATTATGATCGATAGCCAGGTACAGATTAGAAATAGTCTGGGCCTGAATGCCCTGTGTAGCGTCAACAATCAGCAAGGCACCTTCGCATGCAGCAATTGAGCGTGACACCTCATAGGAAAAGTCGACATGCCCGGGCGTATCTATCAGATTTAAATAATGAAGCTGGCCATTGTATTCATACTCCATCTGAATGGCATGACTCTTTATAGTAATACCCCTTTCCCGTTCAAGCTCCATATCGTCGAGCACCTGATCCTGAAAATCTCTTTCAGAGAGTGTATGAGTTGCCATAAGCAGGCGATCAGCCAGAGTACTCTTACCATGGTCAATATGAGCTATGATACAAAAGTTACGGATATTCTTCATTCAACAGACCTGTTTTGGCGCACAAAGATATCGATTTCACCCTAATTGAAATGTGATGAGCTTAAAAAAACGATACACATTGTCCTACTTAAAGCCAGATGCTTTAACGCCAATAATCTCGCGTGAGGGTTAGTCGGATGAACTGTCGATAAGAATATTCAGAAAACTTATTGTTTCCGCGAAATCGTCTTCTCTTCTTAACCTGAGTTTATTTTCTCTTGTGAATTTTTTTATTCCACGTTTATATTGAGGAAATTTCTTAATAATATATGATTTCTTCAGTTTGGCAACTTCATACCGGTTATTAAAGAAAATATAATAGTCGACTTTTGGAATAAACTCATCGATGAAAGGCATTTCAGGTGTTTTCAATGGCAGTACCGAATTAATATATAGTTTGTAGAAAGCTATTTTACCTTTCGATAGTTCTTCAAGGAAATATTGTTGCAACACTTTTTTTGAAGAGAGTTCTGCATTAACACTGATAAATGTTCTGTTTCTGCCAGCCTCCGTAAAAGTAAAATAGTCGATGTCGGATTTATCAGGAATAACGAGTCTTTTAAGTTTATCGTGATAAACGAGCAGACAATGTGCATAGGTATCGAATTTAAATTGTACTTCAGGTATAACGCCCCCGTTTTTCAAATAAACCGTACCTGTGATCCAGTCGTCAGTAAGATAAGCGTTGCCCTTTATCTGCCTGTAACCTGAATAGAAAACTTCACCCTTCAATGCTGCATACCTAAGCTCGGGATACTGGTTGGAAGAGAGCAGAGGTTCCTGTGAGCGACTGGGATTAAGTAGAAAAAACAAAGTAATTGAAAAGAGATATTTCATTTTCATGCGTCATCATTTTATTGGTCCAACACTGTGAATGCCTCCTGAAAATGGAGAGGAAATCCTTCAGCAGAATATCCATACATATCGATAACATATGCACCCTCTTCATCGGATGTAGTAAACTCGACTGAAGATGATTCGCCGTTGATAGTTATGGTTGGGTTCCAGTATAACTGATTTCTGAAATCAGGTAGTCTGGAGCCGTTTGTAGTTCCTTCCCTGCTTTTTATCGAGTATATGGAAGAATTATTTGCATACCCCGGAATCTGATATGTAACTCTGTCATCCTTCGGGTGTTTTTTTGATTGATATTTAGACGATGTAAAAACTGCAACAAGACCATTGTAGAGGAAGTTACCTGACACATGATTCCCTGATTGTACTTCAATACGTTCAATATCATCGGAAGTCAGCGAATATATATCGCAGAGGTTTGGGATCGGGACTCCGTCGAGAAGTACGAGAGGCTGATCCGATTTCAGGTTATTTTCAATATCAATAACAAGAATCTCACAACCCGATTTGTTTTGCTTATACCTCACTCTGGGTATCAGTTCCCGGGCAATTTCTTCAAAATTCGGCAGGATAATATAATCTTGAGGATAAACCGTAATAAGTGGTTTTCCATAGAAAGGCAAATTGTTTTGAAGCGAGGACCTGTTACTCTCGGTTTTAATGGAACCGTTATTATTGAAGGCACGCTGAATAAGTGTGCGTTGTGCCTCCTCTTTTATAAAATCCACGAATTGCTGATCGCGGGTTAATTCAAAAGATTGTTTACGTCCCTGGTTTTCGGAATCGAATTTACTATCCAGTTCCAGGATATAATCTCCTGTCAAGGCTATACCATTGCGTTTTAAGTTGATATATCCTTCCTTCACCCCGGTTCCATTCAGTAGTATGACAAAATGACCATCACTATCTGTAAAGGAAGAATAGATTTCGGCAAGCGTATCCTTGACGGCTACATTTACTTCTACCCCTGCTTCAGGCAATCTGTCCTGTGATCGCAAAACCCTTCCCGTTAAAAGTATTCCAAGATCCTCGACAGGCAGCAGACCAGAAGAAGATGCTCTCTGATAGCCAACCGATTGTGGTGAACCCCCTGAAAGTTTCTGAAAAAAAGTGATCACATTTCCTGAGTTCAGGTAAGCAACGTTACCCTCTGCACTGATTTCTGCAGACATAAATACAAGACTGTCGGGCTGCTGTGTTTTATAAATACTTGCCGACAAGTCTGAAACATTGGATTTCAAATATCCGGTGGTTGAAATCTCCAGCTTTACTTTTGTGCGCGGCGCATATTGTTCCTGCAACGATTTTAATTTAACAACCCTGGATTCGCCTGTCGATATAACCTGTTTAGCAAGAAAATTACCGTTGGTTTGTATAAGGCGTAGTTCCAGATAAGGATTATCGAACTGTGGGAGAGTTACGGCAAATTCATTTCCATACGATTCTTTCGTAAGATTCAATTGTGTAATTGTTTTCCCATCAGAAATTATCTCCAGTCTGACCGGAACATCGGGCATATTATTTTTTTCTATGAATAACCTCAACATATTATTATGAAACGAAGATACCCTGATACAATATCCGGCATATTCAGCAGCCGGAAATCCTACCGTTTTTTTCCCTGAGAACGAATCGCCTATAATCAGATTATAGGTCTTGTTTAATTGAGGGATAAAACTTAGCAAAGCCAATCCATTATGATCGGTAGTAAAATCCTGAATAATAGTATCGTTATTAATTTCGTGCAAAGAACCTGAAATCTGTTTACCGAAAAGTCCCGGTATTTTAACAATGATGCGGTTTGTTACACCCCCCAAGAGTATACCACCTTCTATAAAAAATTCAGGTTCAATCTGCAGGGTATACCTGTTTAACGCAAAAGCAGCATTTTCATCGTATTGGTTATAGACGAATACTGGTGCTTTGAAGTAGCTATCAGGGCCTGAGTTTCTCATCCATTGTGTATAGGCTTTTATTTGATATAATCCTGATGAAATAGTATCAGGAATCTGAAATACCGATGATGCACTGTTCTGGAAAATCTCAAGCACCTGTCCGATGATTTGCTGATTATTTTCATCGACCAGTTCCACATAGGCAACCTTACTGAGAAACTCATTTGGATCGGGCCTGTTCGACTGGCAATACAACTTATACCAGAACAGCTCACCCGAAATATATGTATTACGTCCGAAATGAACATCAATTGTTTCAATGTATCTACTTTTCTCCGGAATTTCAGCCGATAGATCAGGGATTGTAAGAAGAACAAAAGGAATGATATAAATAAGCCTCATTATCTTCACAAAAACGTACATAGAATATAGTATTAATAATCACAATATTATTTGCTAAAAAGGTGGCGAGATCCAACTTTCAGGCTTACTCCAGGCACAGGTATCAAGCCATAATTCAGGCAGGCTGTCGAGATGCCGCGAAGAAGTTTGGTTTCGTCCGTTAATATACAGATAAGCAATTTTTTCGGTAATATCCGAAGCATAAAAAATACCCATCACTTTTTTTTCGGGATCGCTGGTACAGCTCATATTGCCTGTTAACTGCGGTAACACTACATCAAATAACCTTCCTTCGGCGCTAAGCTGTTGCTCAACATCATGATAAAAACCAAATGCATCGGCAGAGAGTGATTTTTGTTGCAGGTAAATGATGAGTCCGTCGAAACGATTCAGCAGGCATGTAAAAGAATCGGGATCGTATATGGGATCATAGTTGGTCATATCGTCTTTGATGATAAAGAACAGATTGTGATTCCTCAGCAGATTATTATAATATTCATCGGCATTTGCCGTATGGATAATATTTGAATATTTGTTATTCAGTCTCCGGTGCCTGAATGTTTCATATGAGGTTATTCCCTGATAGAGTATGACATAATGTTCTTCCCATGCATTCCAGCTATAGGTGTAATAGTTCTCATTGGGCATTAGTCCATCCGTTTCAACGATCACATTAATGCCGTCGTATGTTATTTCAAGTACCTCGCCGTATACATTTTCAGTAAGCATACTCTCCTGATCGTAGGAGCATCGTATATTCTTGATGGCAGGGCAGGATACTATTTTCTGTGGAACGGACTCATACACATCACCTTCGGCAGTAACTACTTTCAGGGTATATGTTGAGCCTACTTTTGGTGTATTTCCCTCAGCCAGATCAAGTACATATACGCCCCCTCTGGCATCCTGAAAAGTATACACGGAACCATCATCACCTGTAATGGTAACCTGAGCCCCCTCCTTAGTGCTGAAGTAGGGAGGCTCGTTATATGTTCGTGACATACTCAGGTAAACATAGTTTTTTCCTGGTTTCGTTGTAATTGAACCTTCAACCACCAGGAAAGAATCAAGCGTTTCGACTTCGGGTTGATATATTTCACTGCAGGCGAATAAAAGAGTCGTTGGCAGCAGGTATAATACTTTTCTCCACATAGCTTTAAAATCTTACATTATAGGTGATTGATGGAATAGGCGTTCCTATAATGGACATTTCATAGAAAGCATATTTTTTATAGTTATTTTTAACAGAAGGAACATCCTTTTTATAATAGGTAGAATATACATTATTTCTTCCATACACGTTGGCAACAGAAAATACCCAACTGCTGTAATATTTTTTATTGCGCTTCAGGCTTGTATCCCAGGTGATCGACAGGTCGAGCCTGTGATAATCACGTAACCTGTATTTATTTCTGTCGGAATAGATCACAACAGGATTACGGTTCACCGGGAAAGACATTTCCGGATACGTAGTAGGCCTTCCTGTACTATATGTAAATGATGAACCAAGGGTAAATCGTCTTGATATTTTGAAATTAGCAACAACAGAAAGATTATTTGGTTTATCATAGTATGAAGGGTATCTTTCACCCTCGTTGATGAGCTGGTTCCTCACAGCGCCAGAGCTTTTAAGGAATGAACGTGAATAAGAATAGCTGACCCAGCCGGTAAGCCTTCCTCCGTTTTTACGTACCAGGAATTCAATACCATACGCGTCCATGTTGGCGGAAAGAACATCTTGTTCGATCGACTCGTTCATGATCAGCTTGGCGCCATCCTTAAACTCCAGAATATTCTTCACCTTTTTGTAATATACTTCAACGGATGTTTCAATTCCTTGTGCAGTGAAATTTTTAAAATATCCCAGCGAGATCTGGTCGCCAATAGCTGGTTTTATATAACTATCGCACGATTTCCAGGTATCACTCGGAATGATCACTGTGCTGTTCGAAAGGATGTGCAGATACTGGTAATTCCGACTCAATCCGAATTTAAGCGAACTTGAGGTACCCATGAAGTAGCGTAACCCGATTCGCGGCTCAACACCAGGGTAGGTTTTTATCAATTCATTCTCCCCGTATTCCTTGGTTCCGGTGAGTGTACTTCCATCGATATATTCGCCTGACTCATACATATTGACTGTTGCCGGGCCCAGGTAGAAATATTGAGAGTATCGTATGCCAACCGACAGTGAGAGTTGTCCGTTGATATCATAGACATCCTGAATATACCCTGCAATTTCACCAGCATGCTCACTTTCCAAAGAATCCTCGGATTTTGTTGACTCTTCGCCGTAGGGCATTTGTTTGCCCGGAGAAAAGTCGAAATAACTTGCTTCAACTCCTGTTTCCAGGTTGTGTTTTTCTCCCGGTTTGTACATTAAACGAAACTTGGAGCTGGTCTGGCGAATTCCCGAGGATACGCTTGTTGCCAACTCAGGCTTTTCCTTATCGATTGTTACTGTTGAATAATCTGTAATACTTGCGGAGAGGGAAAGATTCAGCTTGTTATTTACGATATGATTCCATTTAATCGAGCCCAGTCGGTTCGAGTACTCGAAAATATTCCGCTCAGCCAGATTAAAGTAGTCGTTACTGATATATCCGAATACACTGATCCGGTTATTCTGGTTAAGCACGAAATTCAGCTTAAGATTCAGGTCGTTAAACCTGGCCCTGCTATTTCTTATATCAATATCGGGTATACGTTTGAGGATCCAATCGGAGTAGGTCGTCCTGCCACTAATGATATAGGACAGTTTATCTTTAACTAACGGACCCTGTAAGGTAAGCTTACTGCTGAAAAGCCCGATATCACAATTCCCTTCGAACTCCTTGAGGTTACCTTCTTTCAGATCAAGATTTAAAAATGATGAAGCCCTGCCGCCATACCGGGCTGGAGCGCCCCCTTTAAAAAGTTCAAGATTTTCAATGGTACGGGTATCGATAATTGAGAACATTCCAAACAGGTGATTCGCATTATAAATTGGTACATCGTCAAGCAGGATAAGATTCTGATCGGTACTGCCACCGCGAACGTTAAATCCTGAGGCTATATCACCTGAGGACTGAATTCCCGGCAGCAATGTCATGGCCTTAATAAGGTCGGGCTCTCCCATCAGAACGGGGATACCGGTTATTGTTTTGGCGTCGAGGCGAACAATGCTCATTTCAGTGCTGTTAACATTTGCCTCACTGTTACTGGTAACGATTACCTGGTCGAGTGCAATGGTACTTTCAAAGAGTTCGACATCGAAACTCCCGGGTGATATCATATTAACCTCGTACTCCTTTTCTTCAAAACTAACATACGAGAATGTTACATCCTGCTTCCCCACGGGTAAATCGATCGTATAAAAGCCATCTCTATCGGTAACTACGCCAAGGTTTTGTCCAACAGCAAGCACTCTTGCACCTGGAAGCGGATCACCAGTTTTTCCGCTGCGGATATACCCTGAAAGAGTAGCTCTCTTATATTTTCCCAGCAACATGGGATCGCCAATATCCACTGCATAATAGTAACCGCCATTCTTGTCGATTTTCGCATACCTTGCCTGATCCAGCATGCTAAGTTTATTTTTCTCGATGAATATCAGGTTTTCATCTTTATAAATAATATAGGAAATACCCTTCTGTAACAGGACTTCATCCAAATAGGCTGTCAGCGTTTTCCCGTTATCCGAAGGAAAAAGAAAAATATTTTCGAGCAGTTTATCGGAATAAAAGAACCTGCAGCCAATATCCGAACATTCGTTGATCAGATATGATTCGAGCGATGTTTTAGAATCGACACCCGTAATAACAATGGTATTGATATTCTGTGCATGGATGTTAACACATAACAATACCATCACAGCCTGCCAAAGCAAGTATTTCTTAAACGGTCGTAATAAAAACATTTACAAAACGTGCTAATCGGTTTCTTAAAAAAGTGGGACGCAATATAGTAAAAATACACAGATTATAAAATGAAATTCACAGACCGTTATGTGACACATAGTATTTTAGTATTTTAGACCATGGATTTAAACAAGGTAGAAATAAAGGAATGCGATTTTTCCATGCCGGAAGAAACGCAGGCACTGATAACGCTTTTAAATCACTATAAAGCCGGCCCCATGGGGGGAAGTTTGCATGCATATTCCAAGCAGCAGGAAGCTGACCTGGTAAAAATGCTCGGAACTCATCCTTCAAAACTTATTCTGTTAGCCAGGTATGAAAAAGAATTCATAGGCCTGGCCAATTGCTTTATAAATATTGGGACCTTCGCTGTAAAACCCTTCATTAATATACACGATATCGTTGTCCTGGAAGAATACCGGGGTAAAGGTATAGGGCGGCAATTATTGGATACAATAGTTAGTAAAGCCAAAGAACTTGGTTGTGGAAAAATAACACTCGAAGTCAGGGATGATAATATATCAGCCCAGGCACTTTATAAAAGTTTTGGATTTGATGAGAGTAAACCGGTGATGCATTTCTGGACGAAATACTTATAGCCTCCATTTACAATTTCAATTTTTCCAGGTAACTGCAATGAATATTTCCGGGAAGACAGATCAATAAAATATCCTTCGGGAAATTTCTTACCAAATGATAATTTAATTAGCACTAATATTTCATTATCAGGCTTTTAAATTATTGTTTCGAACGCTTAATAATCAAAAGATTACTTATATTTGAATATTCTTACGCCTTGCTTTTTTTCAATTTCTCATATAGATAAATCAGGAAACAATGCATGCAATCTGAAAATATCACTATGAAAAGAAAAGCTCTGTTTCAACTGTTAGGATATCTGCTTATTCTTACATTAAATGTATATCCGCAGGAAAGGAATTCGTTATTTCCCGATCCGAAATTCTACAATAATGAGAAAGTAGGAATACACCAGGATGTATATGTTGATTCGTATATTATCCGGCAAAAGGAAATACTCAGAGAAACCTGGAACGGCGATTCCTGGGTATCAGATGAATTATACCTTTATGGGTATGATAACGAAAACCAGTTAGAATACAGAGTGCAGAAGTGGGACGGAACAGGTTGGGTCGATACGTTGCTTGTTGTTTATGAGTACGAAAATGATTGGAACACTTCCACAAGCTATTATTACTGGAATGGAGCCCAATGGTTAAACATTAACAGGTACATTTACTCCTACGACAGTTATGGTTATACTATGTCTTCATTATTTCAGAATGGCGACAGTCTCGAATGGACCAATAATTCATTAAGCACTAATTATCGTTCGGAACAGACCCATTTAATTGACAGCCTGCTATACCAGGTCTGGGATGTGAATGGATGGAAGGATTACTTGAAAGAAATCAGGTTTTATAACACGTTGCAAAAAGATTCTTTGTGGATAAATTACATATTGTCCGGGGATGAGTGGCAGAATTTCGGAATGTATGCTTTTGACTATGAGGCATGGCCAAATTACACAATGACCTATCTGAAATGGACCGGAACAGCATGGGATAACTTTTACAGATATCTTTATTTTTATAATGACCGGGGAAATTACACCGGAACAACTTATCAGAACTGGATCGAAGACAGCTGGAAAAATAGCTTAAGGTATTTGTATGAATATGATCAAAACAACAACAATACCTATATCTGGTACCAGTTGTATATTTTACCTTATGGCTGGACGATAATTTCGGAATCAGATTTTGAATATGATGAGAATAACCTCAAGGTTCAACGAATCGACAAAAGTTGGCACGATGATGTAAGTACGGACAGTCTGAGATGGACCTATTTTTACGACAGCGTTGAGGTGACTTCACAGGATAAGTACACGTTTGAAAATTACAGCCTCATTGTATCCCCAAACCCGGCTACTAACAATGTCCGCATAAGCTTTTCGCTGCCGTCAGCATCAAGCATAGATATAAGTATTTTCAATATACATGGCAAATGTGTCCTGCAGTTTTTTAATGAGAAAATTAATACCTGCAATCATACTTTTGATTTCAGTACGGAGAACCTCGACCCTGGTGTTTACTTATGCCGTATCATTTCCGGTTCGGTTATTGAAACGCGGAAGTTAATCATTGAATAAGCAAATTCCAGGGGTATATACATCAAGGGGAGGTATAATCATTAAATTCAACAATCATTGCTGTCCGGGTAAAACGAATGGATAATCCTAACGCATGGTTAGGGCAAGAGTTACTAGCATTTTTGATTTAATGGGCTTAAACAACTAAAATCAGAATTTATGCTACGAGGACACTACGACACAATGGTTTCACAAATATGCAACAGGCTAAATATAAACTTCTTAGTGTTCTCTTCGAGCCCTGGTGATTTAGTGGCATATAAGAGACTTTCTAAAATTATTATATTATGCAAATTATCAGCTATTTACATTTATATTAACATTTGAATTTGACAATCACCTTCACTTAAAGTCCTCAAAAACTTGGTGAAACCTTCGTGTCCCGAATCACTACTTCAACCCGTATCCCAGTTCTTTTAAAATAGTCTTTATCTTTTCAACAAACTCACCCTGGATAATGATCTCCCCATCTTTATCTGATCCGCCGACACCACATTTTGTTTTCAATATTTTCCCCAGCTTTTTCAGATCTTCATGTGTGCCAACAAAACCCTGAATCAGCGTAACAGATTTACCTTTACGCTGTTTCTTATCGATCGTTACCTTTAATCTTTGTTTCTCGGAAGGCAGGGTATTGGTTTCTTCTTCCCTGTTTGTTTCATACCTGAAATCGGGGTTGGTTGAATACACTACGCCCAATCTTTCTTTCCAGTCATTTGACATACGTAATTCAAATTAAATTGCTTTAAGATACAATGAACG
Organism: uncultured Bacteroidales bacterium; assembly: GCA_964634105.1. Classification (GTDB taxonomy): domain Bacteria; phylum Bacteroidota; class Bacteroidia; order Bacteroidales; family UBA10428; genus UBA10428. The sequence continues at coordinate 19,117 of CAZWIU010000013.1, forward strand.
GATAAAGATATTTCAGTTTCACCACTATATTTTACATTTTAGTATCCAGTGCAATCGGGATATTACTTATTTTTGAAAGACATTAAACTAACATTTAAGATGCGCCTCCGGTTATTAATCCTTTTAATAAGTATTCCGATGCTTTGTGCATGTAAGAATAATGCAAAACCTGAAATCAGTACAGCGGATTCAGTCGATATTGATAAGTATTTAGGGAAATGGTATGAGATAGCCCGCTTTCCACATCGCTTTGAGAAAGATCTTATAGGAGTTACAGCACATTATTCAAAACGCGACGATGGTAAAATTACCGTTGTAAATGCAGGTTATGAAAAATTTTTTGAAGGAAAATATAAGGAAATAACCGGAGTAGCTAAAATTCCCGATGAGCGTGATGCCTCAAAGCTGAAAGTATCGTTTTTCCTGTTCTTCTATGCCGACTACTTTATACTTGAGCTCGATGCGGAAAACTATCAATATGCCCTGGTTGGAAGCTCCTCCGATAATTATTTATGGATCCTGAGCCGTAGTCCGTTTATGCCGGATGATACCTATTCAATGCTTGTTGAAAAAGCCAGGCAACGAGGGTATGATGTGGAGAAACTGATTAAAGTGGAACAAAAACCTCTACATGAATTCGATAAAAACAAACAATTATAGCCGAACATTTTTTAGATATTATATTTTCGAATAGTAAAAAATTTTAACCGAATGAAAGCATTAATAACATTTCACAGCAAAACTGGAATCACCAAACGGTATGCCCAAGAGATAGCCACATTCCTGAAATCGAAAAATGTTGATGTGCAGGTAGTCCCTATACAGGAATACACCAAAGAATTGCAGCATAATGCAGATCTTGTTTTCTTAGGCTGCTGGACAAGCGGATTGTTTTTGTTTTTACAGCATCCCGATCGCAGCTGGAATAATTTTGCCGCGAATCTCCCTTCCATGCTGGAGCAAAAGGTTGTATTATTTACGACTTATAAATTGGCAACAGGCAGCATGTTTAATATCATGAAGAAGAAACTGGCGGGTAAAGTAACTACGATTTCTGCCGAGCTTAAATCGAAGAAGGGAGATCTTTCCGAAAAGGATAAAGAAGTACTGAGTAAATTGATATAAGTTTTCGCAAACCTGTTGTTTAGCTAAACAGCAGTATTTTTTCAGTTGCACTTCTCGCAATCCATTCCGGTCTCAGTTTCACAGGCCGATCTAGTCGGATAACAATATTCGGATTTGATATTAGACCAGGGAGTATCTTTATCGCAACCTTCGCACTTTTCATTATTGCAGGAATAAAAAAGTACAAAAGAAAAAAGGATGAATAAACCAGGTATAATGTTAATATATATTCTTCGGAGTCTTGGGCCAGTAATAACCATGTAAAAAAGTTTACTTAATCGGTTGGTAAATGTCTAAAAAAAATAGAAAAGGAGCACCATCGCCGGTTTAATTTTTAGAACGAAACAATAATTCTTTTATTATAATTTTATCATTCAGTTACTCAGGTTGACTGTCAATAAAACTGGAATATATGAATTTTAATGAGAAGGCGATTCTCGGAAGAACTAATCTAAGCGTAGGAAGGCTTGGGGTTGCTTCAAGTTATGGCGCGCCGGCAACTGCTTTCGAGGAAGCCTTTGAGCAAGGCTGTAACTATTTTGTTTGGAACTCCTTCATAAAAGGCCGCTCAAAAGAAATGCTTACGGCGATCCGGAATATTATCCGGAAAGGCGGACGTGACAAGCTTGTTATCGCCATGCACAGCTATGGACATAATGCGTTGATAAACCGTTTTTTTCTTCAGAAAAGCTTAAAAGATCTGGGCACCGATTATATCGATATTATGTTGCTGGGATACTACAGTTGGCGGCCTTCCAGGAGTGTATTGGAAGGAACACTCAAGCTTAAAGAAAAAGGGCTAACCCGGTTTATAGGTATAACCGGGCATAAGAGATCGCTGGTACCTGCCCTTGACAAAGAAAAAATTATTGATGTTTTCCATGTCCGGTACAATGCGGTGCACCGGGGAGCAGAACAGGATATTTTCCCGTTCCTTGATAAGAGTGATAAACCCGGGATTGTGTCGTTCACGGCAACACGGTGGGGCCATTTGCTGAATCCTGCAAAAATGCCTCCGGGAGAAACAACCCCTACTGCAGGTGATTGCTACCGTTTTGTACTGTCAAACCCTGAAGTCGACGTTACACTTACCGGGCCGAAGACACTTGAGCAGATGCGCGAAAATCTTACCGTTTTGTCCCAGGGCCCGATGAACGAGCAGGAAATGGCCAGAATGCGTCGCATTGGAGATCATATCTATAAGAAAAAATAAATATAAACCTATGTCAAGCTATCAGGAAGAAGATATTCGCAAATCAACAGTGCTCGAAGTAGCAAATAGAATGATGATTGCAGCCCGTACAGCGCCAAAAGGCCGGGGAGTCGACAATATTGTTATAAGCTGTATCGAAGGCGATACCATTACTGCTGTTGCTGAAAAAATGAAAGCCAAAGTGACCCAGCACGGCTGGCCACAAACCTTCATGCGCGATGCCGAGAATATTCTGAAAGCAAATTGTGTCATCCTGATCGGAACGAAAATTAGTCCCCTGCGGTTAAAGATTTGTGGAATGTGTGGTTATGCAAACTGTGATGAAAAAGACAAGCATCCCGAGCATCCTTGTGCCTTCAATACCGGTGATCTCGGAATAGCAATAGGTTCGGCAGTAAGTGTTGCCATGGACCACCGGGTCGATAACCGCATTATGTATTCCGTCGGGAAGGTTGTCCGTGAAATGGAAATATTAGGAAAGGATGTAAAAATAATATATGGGATCCCACTTAGCGTAAGCAGTAAAAATCTATTTTTTGACCGTAGCTGATCCTCACAGTTTTATAGCATTATTTTCTGACTACGTTTAACATTTTAACCCCCTAAATAAAAGAATCTGACACCTTCTGTTTATATATTTTTCATCTATATTTACCGCCTGTCAGTTTATAGAAAATAAAACTTACTATCTGAAGATGATTGAGAATAAAGCTATTATCAGTGAGATCAGAAAACAGTTTAATGATCGGTTCAAGTCAAGGCCGATATACTATAAGGCGCCCGGAAGGATCAATATTATAGGCGAACATACCGATTACAACGACGGGTTTGTGTTGCCGGCCGCGATAGATAAAGCCATATACCTGGCAGCAGCAAAGAATAACCTGGAGACCTTCCGCTTTTGGTCGAACGATTATAACGAATACTACGAAATTAAAATCGACGATCTGAAAAAAAGTGAAAAACACTGGGCAAACTATCTAATTGGAGTCGCGGTTCAATTTCAGAAGAGAGGCTTCACACTTCAGGGCCTCGACTGTGTATTTGGCGGCGATATTCCTCTTGGAGCCGGATTATCCTCATCGGCAGCATTGGAGTGTGCATTTGCTGTTTGTCTGAACGATCAGTTCAATTTCGGAGTTGAGAGGTCAGAATTAATCCGGATGGCACAAAAGGCCGAGCACGAATTCGCCGGTGTTTTTTGCGGTATTATGGATCAGTTTGCCAGTATATTTGGAAAAGAGGGACATGTCACAAAACTGGATTGTCGCGATCTGAGTTATGAATACTATCCTTTCACGAATAACAACATAGATATCGTTCTATGCGACACGAAAGTAAAGCATACACTCGCTTCGTCGGAATATAATATTCGCCGGTCGGAATGTGAAAAAGGAGTATCTATACTACAACGTGTTTTTCCAACGGTTAAATCCTTACGTGATGTTACACCTGCCATGCTGGAAACAGTTAAAGATACTATGGAACAAAAGGTCTATCTGCGTTGTCGTTATGTAATCCATGAAATTATTCGTGTTGAGCAGGCATGCTGTGCTCTTTCGCAGAACGATTTTATACAACTTGGTAAGTTAATGTATGAAACACACGAAGGTTTAAGCCATGAATATGAGGTAAGTTGTCAGGAACTAGATATCCTTGTGAATATTGCAAGGAACACTCCGGATGTACTGGGTTCAAGGATGATGGGTGGCGGTTTTGGCGGATGTACCATCAACCTTGTGAAGGATAGTGGTATCGACGTTTTCATCCGGAAAGTGAAAAAAGAATATGCCGAACAGACCAATACTGAAGCCGAAATATACCAGGTCAGGATTTCCGGTGGTGCAGCGAGGATCGGATAACTAACTTTTGCCGGTATGGATTCTTTCAAGCTTGAAAATCATCCTCATCGCAGATTTAATCCGTTAACTGGAGAATGGATACTGGTTTCACCGCACAGGGCAAAACGCCCATGGCAGGGACAGGTTGAGAAAACTGATCCGGTCCATCTTACCGGATATGACCCAACCTGTTATTTATGCCCGGGAAATACCAGGGCTGGAGGAAAGGTTAACCCGGCTTATACCGATACATATATATTTACCAACGATTTCAGCAGTCTCCTTGACAATACTCCGGATGGTGCGGTTAATGAACAGGACCTTCTTATAGCCGGATCTGAAAAAGGTATATGTAAAGTAATATGTTTTTCACCCCGTCATGACGTAACTGTTCCTTTGATGGATATGGAATCTATCAGGAAGGTCATTGATGTATGGACAGAGGAATATTCAGAACTTGGGAAACTGGAGTATATTAATCATGTGCAGATTTTTGAGAATAAAGGCAGCATGATGGGCTGCAGCAACCCGCATCCTCATTGTCAGATCTGGGCACAACAAAGCATTCCGGCAGAAGTGGCTAAAGAACAGCATATGCTATCGGAATACTATGAACGGCATTCAAGAACTCTGCTTTCCGATTATCTCGAAATTGAATTGAATAAAAACGAACGCATTGTATGTATGAATGACAGCTTCGTGGCCCTTGTTCCATTTTGGGCAGTGTGGCCTTTCGAGACGCTGGTCATCAGCAAACGTGCCCTCGGTTCACTTGCTGCACTCACGGAAAGCGAAAAAAATGACCTGGCCGGTATCTATAAACAGTTAACAACCCGGTACGATAACCTGTTTCAAATTTCATTTCCATATTCCATGGGATTTCACCAGGCGCCAACCGACGGTAAGAAACATCCTGAATGGCACCTGCACATGCATTTTTATCCTCCTCTCCTGCGGTCGGCCACGGTAAAGAAATTCATGGTCGGCTATGAAATGCTGGCAAGCCCGCAGCGCGATTTTACTGCGGAGCAAAGCGCCGAAAGGTTAAGAAACCTCTCAGAAGTTCATTATTTCAATATAACCCAATAGTATACCATGACATGGAATTGCAAAAACATTACTTCAATGTGCGTAATATCGCTGAGCAATACATGATGTAGTTATTCACTTCAGATATTATATAGAGTAACAGAGTTTAATAGCTATTTTTAAAAATTCAACTTACGTTTTTTACGCTACACTAAATAACTAATGTATAACCTAGAAAAATTGAAAACATGGGAAGTTTTTCATTAACCTGGATCGACTGGACGATCATGATCACTTACTTCGTGTTTGTGTTGAGTATCGGCTGGGTGCTTAAAAAATTCATGTCAACAGCCAATGCTTTCCTCGAAGCAGGCAGATCATTACCGGCATGGGTAACCGGCTTAGCTTTCATCTCGACTAATTTAGGCGCACTTGAAGTAATGGGGATGACAGGTTCCGGAGCTAAATATGGTATGTTAACGACTCACTTTTATTGGGTTGGCGCTATACCGGCAATGGTTTTTCTGGCAGTATTCATGATGCCCTTTTATTACGGTTCGAAAGCACGTTCGGTGCCTGAGTATCTCAAACTCAGATTTGACGAAAAAACCCGGGGCCTCAATGCAATCCTCTTTGCTGTAATGACCATTCTGGCATCGGGTATATCGATGTATGCACTTGCTAAACTAACAGAGAATGTTCTTGGATGGAATTTTCATCTGAGCCTTATCTTATCAGCTGCCATTGTGCTTGCATATACCTATCTCGGAGGATTATCATCCGCTATTTATAATGAGGTGCTGCAGTTCTTTATTATCGTTATTGGGCTGCTCCCGTTGGTTCTCCTAAGCCTTAAGGATGCAGGAGGATGGGGCGGATTGCAGGATAACCTGGCGCCTATTGTTAGCGCAAAAGGTTACGCGGCCGATACCTGGACAACCACCTGGAAATATACCGGATCGGCTGCTTCTAATCCAATGGGGGTGGAATGGTATGGAATATTTGCCGGACTTGGATTCGTTCTTTCCTTCGGGTATTGGTGCACGAACTTTCTGATCGTTCAGCGGGCCATGGCTGCCAAATCGAAAATTGCAGCCCGCAATACCCCCCTGATCGGAGCCATTCCAAAAATGTTCATCCCCTTCCTTATTATCGTTCCCGGAATTGCTGCCTTATGGTTAATGAATACTCCGGAAAAGGGATTCTCAATTATGGAGGAAGTGAACGGAGTAATGACCCCCAACTATGACCTTACGATCATTGCCCTCTTAAAACAATACCTGCCTGCAGGGGTGCTGGGATTGGGAATCACTGCCCTGTTGGCATCGTTTATGTCGGGCATGGCCGGCAATGTTTCCGCTTTTAATACAGTATGGACCTACGATATCTATCAGAGCTATATTCGCCCGTCTACCAAAGATAAAGACGCCGACGAAAAACATTATCTGAAAGTTGGCCGCATGGCGACCATATTCGGTGTTATTGTAAGTATCGGGGCAGCCTATATAGCAACACAATTCCATAATATTATGGATTTTCTGCAAACGGTCTTCTCGATGATCAACGCACCTTTGTTCGCAGTTATTTTCCTAGGCATGTTCTGGAAACGTTCTACCGGGCATGCTGCATTTATTGGTTTGCTTTCCGGATTTCTGGTTGCATTATTGCACCATGGCCTGACAATTCCTGAAGGGGCCAATACGGTATTTAAAGGAGGTTGGCTTGGGGTAATTCATACCTATCCTGTTGAAATGGCACAAAACTTCTGGACAGCAATATTTGCATGTTCAGCAAGTACGTTGGTTACGATAATTATTTCGCTTCTTACAGCCAAGATAAAAACCGACGAAGAGCTGGTAGGACTTGTATATCAGCTTACGCCTAAAGACAAGTTATCGCATATCGCCTGGTATAAAAGGCCTGGTACCCTTGCCCTGATAGTGCTTGCTATGGTTACCATATTAACAATACTATTCTGGTAATAATTAAAACAAGAAATCATGATTGATATTAAAATTCCCATTGGCCTTATGTTCAGTATCCTGGGTATACTGCTTACAATATTTGGTCTTGTTACACTTTCAGATACGGCAATTTATGTCAAAGCATTTAACATAAATGTTAATTTATGGTCAGGTATTTTTATGCTGATCTTTGGTGGATTTATGCTGGCCATTTCCGATCTGGTAAGAAAGAAACCAAAGGAAAAAGAAAACAATTAAACACCTCACTGTAATATATCTTATAAGGCTGCATTGTTCAGATGCAGCCTTTATTATTTGCACCTGGCATGAACAATTCCCGAATATTCAGATTCAATCTCAAAAAACTTTCGTAAATTCAATGACTTAATAGGTTATGTAACAACAGGAAATCTGAAATCTTAAATGTATGATTTATTTTACCGATGCCGAGATCGATCAACTAATCCATGAAGATCTTCCATACTACGATCTTACTTCTTTATCCGTAAAAATGGGCAGCAAGGTTGCCAATATTTCTTTTACTACAACTGAAGAAACAGTAATATGCGGGACAGAAGAAGTACTAAAAATATTTGATAAGTTTAATATATCGCCTACCCTCATTTCAGTATCAGGCGAAAAAATTGAAGCCGGTATAAAATTTCTTGAAGCAGAGGGCCTTGCAAAAAGTATTCAATCGGTTTGGCGTACAGCAGCTAATTTAATTGAGTTTGCTTCGGGAATTGCAACGCGGACCAAGTTAATGCTTGATGCTGCGCAGGAAGTTGCCCCGGAAATTAATATCGTTACTACGCGCCGCACTATTCCTTTCACCCGGAAAATTGCAATCAAGGCTGTACGTGCAGGCGGCGGACAAATTCACAGGCTCGGACTTTCCGACAGCATCGTGATTTTCGACAAGCATTTAAATTTCATTGGCGGATTAGAAACATTTACAAAAAAGCTCAATGAAATAAGAAAGCGCTCCGAAGGGAAAAGCATTTGCGTAGAAGCCCGGACTGAAGAAGACGCCTTGTTGATTGCAGGAAGCGGCGTCGATTCGTTGCAACTGAATAAAATGCCGGCAAAAACAATTAAGAAGCTCATCCCGGAAATTCGTAAAGCAAATCCTTCAATACGAATTTCGGCAGCTGGCAATATCGACCTGGGGAATGTAAAAGAATATGCCGACACAGGAGTTGATGTCCTCGTAACATCATGTCCATATTATGGAAAGCCAGCCGAATTTGTTGTGTCCATCGAACCCGCTTTTGATATTTAAGGTCTGCCGCAATCGATTAAAAGTAGTAATATATACCTGTAAGAAGCCGGATATTTGAAACCGGCTTTTTTGTCAGAGGCAAATAGTTCTCATCAAATTCATCACCGTACCAAACCCTGGTATATTCCATCTCAAAAGCACATTTTACCTTATTGTATGTATAAGAAACTCTCGGAGATATTCGTAAAAACGATTCAATGTTAGTGGCTAATCCATAAACTGTGAACAATGAAGGATCCAACACGCGATCTTTAGTTCCAAGGCTTTTCAGGTAACCACCAAAAGCACCAGCATCAACATGATCCAGTTTTAATGAAAACTCGCCCCAGACAGTAAAGTTACATACCGGCGTATAGGTCTGTTTTCCGGTAACCGAATCGATATCTTTCACACCAAAACCTCCTGGCGATAACACATCCGTTATATTTTCGCCATATCGCACCTGTGCTTTCATAGTGAGGTTTTCAATCGTTATCTTTGCATAAGCGATAGCTGTAATCCCTGCAACCGATTCATCAACTTCATACACCATTGTATCGATTGTCGAATATAGTCTTGGAACGATACGTTTATAGGCCAGCCCTATGCCTCCTGTCAGTTGTTCCCCATCAAATTCAGTCCGAAAGTGAAGATCAGGGACAACTGCATTTCTTAAATAGACTGAAGAAGCTCCCTTATCTCCATAGGATGAATAATCACGTTGCCCAAGCGCAGCGAACATAAAATTAAAGGAACCTGACTGGTATCCGATCCTGATTTGAGGGTTTCGCGCAAAAGATTGTAAAGGAGCACCTGTGTTAAAGGAAATAGTTGCCGGGTAACAATTCTCAACAAAAAGAGGGTTCCAATACTGCCCCGTGAGTATTTGCCACCTTACCCATTTTAGTTTTATCCAGGCATGTCGTAACCTGATCAGGTTAATATTAACATCCGTTTGGCCAAAAAAATCACCTTCAAGCAATCCGGAGGTTTCTGCACCCAAAAAGAGAGGTCCTTTAACGTTGGCGGCAATCCTGCTTTCGATAGATAAAAAACTGAAGTTGGATTTTGCATTTATATCATTTCCAGCTGAATCAAGAAGCTCCGGCGATGGCCAAAGGAGAAAATGGCCTTCACGAACCGCCACATTTTGCCTTGTATCAAAAATGAAATCATTTTTAATAAATCCGGTGACTGTAACCAACTGTTCGTCGTTTACCTGTCCGTACCCGGTTACAAACAAGAATAGAATACATGAAGCGAATAAAATAAAAATTGTTTTATTCATTGTCCTATATTTAAGGATCATGGTATAGTGGCCTAATATTACTGGTACCTATCATAGATAAACTAGCTGATGTTGTCTCCTGCACAAATAAAAGCAGAAAGAACTATGCTTACGAATGAGGATCAGAATACAGCAGGAGCTAAAATTTCTCAAACTCTTCATCCTTATCATCTGATTTTTTAGGGACGATATGCGGGCTGTTTTTCCCCGGGGTAACATTCGCTTTTAAAGGTTTCCTGACCGGTGATAACTTTTCAGCTTGCGAAACTCTTTCCTTCAATTTATGGCTGCGTTCGGTGTTAATGATCTTAAAGAAAGATACCAGATCATCCAGTTCTTCTGCCTGTCCGGCGAGTTCTTCGGAACTCGATGATAGTTCCTCGGATGAGGATGCATTTTGCTGGGTAACAGTATTTAACTGAAGGATCGCCGTATTTATTTGTTGTGCGCCTGCATGTTGTTCATTGCTGGAGGCGCTGATCTCCTGCACCAGGTTGACTGTTTTTTGTATTTCAGGAAGAAGTTCGCCGATTAGTTTATCCGATTCCTCGGTATTATTAACGCTGAGTTGAGCAAGATGCACAATTTCATCAGCAGCTACACGACTTCTTTCTGCCAGTTTACGCACTTCGGCAGCCACAACAGCAAAACCTTTTCCGTGTTCACCTGCACGGGCTGCTTCAACTGCAGCATTCAATGCCAACAGGTTGGTTTGAAAAGCTATATCGTTAATAATGGTAATCTTTCCGGCAATTTCGTGGATTGATTCCAGGCTTTTTTTACCGGAGGTTTCTACTTTCTTCATGGTTTCCGATGCCTTAAAAGCAATTTTCTCAGCCTCCTGGGCATTATCTCTGTTCTGCTGTATGTTTGCCGTCATTTCTTCCATGGAAGAAGTAACCTGCTCTGTCGACGAAGCTTGTTCCGATGCTCCTTCAGAAAGTTGTATTGAACTGCTGCTTATCTGCTGGCTTGCCGACGCAACGTTCTGGGCTCCCTGTTGAATTCCCCCGACAATAGTTCTGAGTTTGATAATCATTTCATTCAGTACCTTAGCCATTTGTCCGATTTCATCTTCCTGACTTATATTAATTTCCTGGGTGAGATTCCCCTCCGCCATACGTTTTGCATTCTCAACAACCTTTTTTATCGGAACTGTAACAGAATTACCGATATAACGGTTCACCAGGAAAAGCAGAAAAATATCAATAACAAGGGCTATCAGTATAGAAGTCCTCGATTTCCTGATTATCCCATACAACTCATGCTCCCAGATCGAAACAGATACGAATGATTCAATAGGCTCATAATACTTGAAGTACTGAAATTTCCATTTTCCTTCCCACATATAGCGTGATTTGTTCAACCCGCTTGTTTTTCCCTGCATCTGCTGAAAGAACTCCTCATTTGCGCTGTTTTCGCCTTGTTTTGTAGGATGAATAATGAAATTTCCATTTTTATCCACAATAAACGGATAACCTGATGCGAAATATTTTTTCTGATCGAAGAGGGCTTTCAACGCGGTGAAATCTTTTTCATTTACTGCAACGCCTATTATGCCTTTAATCTGGTTATCTACATAAATTGGCTGATAAGCTGTAAGCATCCATGTATCAACTACCAATGCTCTGCCCTCATATTTTTGTCCGGATTCAATACTCTTAGCGACCGGTGAATCGAAATCCAGCACCGTGCCTAAAACACGGCTGCCATCAGCATTTTTAATATTGGTGGAAATTCTAATATATCCTCGATCGGTTTTCTGAAAAATTGATGCATAACAATTACTAAGTTTTCCTATCTCATCGATAATGGTTACATCAGCTTTTATCGATTTATCCTTAATATACCAATCACCCTGCCCTGTTGCATCGTAAATTCCGCCATTTTTCTCAAGCATCAGGGTAGCAATTGTTAATGCGTTATTCACATGTTTCTGGTTCTCCTTAATCTGAATGTCAATGATCTCGACCAGGTCGCTCACCTGCTCGTTCATCCTGATATCGGTATCGTCTAGTATTTGTTGCTTCTGGAGATACATTATGACTAAGGCAAAGGATACAAATATGATAATGAAAAGTATGGTAAGAATAAGGTTAAGTCTTACCCCGATTTTAAAATCCGTTAGTTTTTTCATATTATTTATCAGGTTTAAGATATGGGTTAAAAGAATAAATAATGCAGAATTAGTAGCACTTACTGGGACTATATTAAAATTCACAAAAACTTTTGAGTCGTAGGACAACAGAAAAGTGATTTAGCTTATCGGATACGTATGATTCTCGTCATCCTGTCCAAACTGAATTTTCTATTCTGTTTTCAGCGCTTTTGCCGGATCGCGCATAGCGCTCCTGAGGGCAAGGTAGGTAACTACAAGAATTGAAATTCCGAATACCAGCATCGATGATAGAATAAAGTACCTGGGAGACAATGTGATCCGCGAATAAAAGGCTTTCAGCCAGAATAACGAGATCAGGTAAGCGACAATCCATGCAATTGCGGAAGCAAAAATATTTAAAACCGCTGTTTCCCTGATGAGTAATAATATAATCTGAAAATAGGAGGCTCCCACGGCTTTGCGAATTCCGATCTCTTTAATACGTTGATTGGTTATAAACAATACCAGGCCGAACAAGCCAAGACAAGCGATCAACACTGAAAGAACGGCAAAAATGGACAGTATTCTTGCCATGCTGGTTACCGAGCGGTAATTCTTATCGAAATCCTGGTCCAGAAAAAAGTATTGGAATGGATAATCGCTTGTATACTTAGCCCAGGTATTCTTTAGGAATTCTATCGATTTATCGATTTCGTTACTGCTAACTCTTACGTCAAGGTATCCTTCCCAGTTTCCAGGCATCAGCGTAATGATGAGAGGATCAATTTTTTTATCGACCGATTCAAAGTGAAAGTCTTTCACTACTCCTATCACTTTCAATTTGTCTCCCAGATTACCTTTAAGGGCAGGCGCAACCAGGTAGCTTCCGACAATATTTTTTGTTCCTATTTCACGTGCTGCTTCCTGATTTATGACACAGGCATTCGCATCGGATGTTAACGATGGGGTGAAAAACCGGCCTTCGACCATGGTTAATTTAAAAGCTTCCCGAAAATCATGGTTCACAAAAAGCTGATTCATCAAAAGATTCTTGCGAACAGAATCTTCTTCAAAAATAAAAGTAGATGTCAAAAAATCGCGCCCTGGTATTGAGTTGGAGTTTGTAACCGATTCTATATTCGGGTTCTTAAGAATCTCCTCTTTGAAGGTATTGATTTTCTCCTTCAACGCATCGGGCCTCCGGATCACAAGTATATGTTCTTTAATAAAACCCAGTTCTTTATTTAACATGAAATCGAGTTGAGCAGAAACTACAAGAGCCAGTATAATGATCAGGATAGATATACAAAGTTGTGTAGCAACAAAAATTGCCCTTACACGTTGGTTTTTAATGCCCTTTGTGAGCACTCCGTGCATTACTTTAACCGGATCGTATGAGGCAATAAAAAAAGCAGGATAAATACCGGCTAATACTCCTAGCAGAATGGTAAACAGGATAATTCCAGATATTGCTGCAGTATTGTTAAGAGTTTGAAGCTGGAGATTTATATTCAGATAATGGTTAAAATAGGGCATTATTATTTCAACCAGGATCAACGCCATTACCAACGCAAAAAGACATATGATAACTGATTCAGATAAGAATTGCAGTATGAGCATACGTTGCTCCGATCCCATTAATTTTCGGAGGACTACTTCGCGGGAGCGATTTGCAGAATTAGCCGTGGAAAGATTTATAAAATTCAGGCAGGCAATAAGAAGTATAAGCAGGGCGATAATGGCGAAAGCGTATATATATGCTCCCCGGGTGTTTGGTTCAAGTTCATTATCCAGATCGGAATTAAGGTGTATTTTCAACAAGGGCTGCAGCCTGTAATGCATTTCATTGGTGCCATCGGTAAAACTACTGTTGGGAATATTAAGATATTCCAATGCCTGTGGCAAAACATACTTGTTGACCAGGTTGTCCATATCCGCTTCAAGTTTCCGGTAGTCGGCCCCCTTCCTGATCTTGATATATGTATAAACATTGTGACTGATCCAGACAGGCCTTAGATACGGGTAAAGCGTATTTAACGAGGCAATCATATCGAAATGGAAATGCGAATTGGAAGGAGCATCGTCCATTACTCCCGTGATGGTATAGGGTTCGTTTTCTGTCTCGATGAACAATTGTTTTCCGACAATATCCTCCGAGCCAAAGTATTTGTTTGATGCCGATCTCGTCAAGACAATACTCCTGGGTTTAAAGAGTACACTATCCTTGTCCCCTTTCAATAGCCGGAATGAAAAGAAATTAAAGAACTGGGCATCTGCAAAAAGCAGATTATCCTCATTAAAACGTTTGTTACCATTTGATACCAACCAGGCCCCAAAACGTGCAATACGCAAAGATGATTCAACCTCGGGATACTCTTCCTGAAGTTTTTGCGCCAATGGGAATGCAGTAACGGCTATGTTAAGATCACTTCCCCTGAGTTTACCCTTTACATTGACCCGATAGATCCGGTTAGCTTCATGGTGAAACTGATCGTAACTCAATTCATGCATTACATAGATGGTAATAAGAAGCACAGATGCCATACCTATAGCCAATCCAAGGATATTAATAAAAGTATTTACCCGTTGGGAAAGTATACTGCGGACTGTTACTATAATGAAATTCCTGAACATAATTAAGCTTCAATCATCAAATTCCAAGAATTACGCCACCTTTCCCAATTAACTGAATATTTTGCACATAGCAAATCGCAGAACGATAAATCTTGTTCGCATCTGGACATATACCTGTACGAAGACGTATGTTTACAATTCAATATTAAGTAGGGTTTATTTTGAACCTGATTTATGAATAACGAGCTTGAGTGAAAAAAGTGAGATCTGGTCATTAATGGTGTGAAAGCCAAATTTCAATTTTTCATCTGCTATTTTTGACATTTCAATAATACCGAGGCCGGCTCCTCCCTTTTCAGAAAATTTGCCATCCGTAATAGTAACTTTATAGAGATCTTTAAGCTCCTGTTCACTCATATTATTGAGTTGATTTAATTTTTTACTAAGCTCCCCGATATCGGGATTAAAGATTGGGTTGACCGATTCTATCAACACCTTATCCGACTCTATTGCAATGAGAAACTCAGGAGGATATGCATCTAACAGAACGCCCTCTTTATTAAAATTAGCGCGGTAGCGAATAATATTCTCGAGGGTTTCTATCATCAGTGTAAGAACCTTTTTATATAGTCCGAACCGTGTCCTTCTGCGTTTCATTCTCTCTTTTAAAACAGCAATCAGATCACCGATAACGTCATAATCCAGATGACCTTTGAAAGATAGTATAATATCTTTTCGGGAGAAATCTAACATGCTATTACTTAAAATACGAGTGAAAATATAAAATTCTCTGGATATCACCACATTGCCGTCTGATCATTCTCCTTTACATAACCCTCATCCTCAGGTAAATTATCTTGTCGTGAAGCGAGCACTGCCAACCTGTCGCACCGTTCGTTCTCGGGGATATTACTGTGCCCTCTGATCCAATGGAATTTCACATTATGTATACGATAAACCCGCAGAAAGCGTTGCCAAAGGTCTGCGTTTTTCTTTTTACTAAACCGCTTTGACTCCCAGTCGAAGACCCATTTTTTCTCAACCGCATCGCAAACATAACGTGAATCGGAGTAAACAACAACATTACTATTGTTAACTTTCAAAGACTCCAGTCCAATAATTACGGCAAGAAGTTCCATCCGGTTGTTCGTAGTATTTCTGAAGCCCTGCGAGATTTCCTTAACGTGTTTTCCTGATTTCAGGATTATCCCGAACCCGCCAGGGCCTGGATTACCTCTGGCGGCTCCATCAGTGAATATTGTAATATCAGGAGGCATGCGGAAGTTTTATACCTGTATTTGATAAGAAAAGCCTGATTGCCATAGCCAACAAGATAATTCCGAAGACCTTTTTAAGAATAAGGATTCCCGATTCGCCAAGGATCCTGCTGAAAAAGTTTGTTGCCCGCAACACAAAGTATACGAATATCATATTGAGCGTAAGACCAATAATGATGGTTTGAATATTATATTGCGATTTAAGAGAAATCAGGGTTGTCATAGACCCGGCTCCCGCAATTAACGGAAATGCTACCGGGATGATGGTAGAAACACTATTGCTATCGTAATGAAATAACTCAATTCCCAGGACCAGTTCAATGCCGATAAAAAACAACACCAGCGCACCGGCTATAGCGAACGATGATACATCGACATTAAAAAGACTTAAAAAGGGTTCACCTAAAAACAGGAACAGCAGCATAATGATGAAAGCAACCATAGTTGTTTTAAAGGGAGAGATGTCGCCGGTTCTTTTTTTAAGGTCAATAAGAATGGGTATTGAACCGGTAATATCAATAACGGCAAACAACACCATAAAGACTGTTAGTATTTCAACCAGTTTTAATTCCATTGATTAATTACTGTAAAATTCTCAACTCATTTATTAAATAACTATTGTCGGCAAATTTATCGATTATAAAGAGAACATAGCGAATATCAACACATATACAACGTTGTATCTCGGGTTCAAAGGAGATATCGCTGGCCATTGCTTCCCAGTTGCCGTCGAAAGCCAGGCCTATCAGTTCTCCCTTCGCATTCAGCACCGGGCTGCCGGAACTGCCCCCTGTAATATCATTATCCGTGATAAAGTTGACCGGCATTATACCATCTACCCCATAGCGTCCGTAATCTTTCGTAGTATATAATTTTTTCAATTTATCCGGAACAAGAAATTCGTAATTTGTTCTATCCTCTTTCTGCATAACCCCTTTCAGGGTCGTGATTTCATCGTAATGAACAGCATCGGAAGGAGAATAGGCCGCTACTTTGCCGTATGACAAACGCATGGTAAAATTCGCATCGGGGTAAAAGCAACTATCATTATACATTTCCATCCGGGCTTTCATGTATAATCGTTCCAATTCATTCAGCTCTTGTTCGTATGCATCGAGCTTAATATATTCTTCATAGTATTTTCTGAAGATACTGTTGGTAACGATAAAACCAGGATCTCTCTGTAGTTTCGGCAGGGAAGGATTATCGAGGAACTCCATGGTTTTCTTTTCATCAATGAAGAAAGTTTTTGAGTATAACTTATCAATGAATTTATCGATATTTCCCCGGTATTTCCGGTCGATAACAGTGCTGTATATATCCGGTTGCTGATTGGCAGGGATCATTTCCTGGTAAAGGCTGAACATCGCTTTCGCTACCTTCATATCGGTCTGAAGGTTATAATCCTTAAAAAATTTCTTCGCTTGTTTTTTAAGGTCTGCAATCTGTTCAAGCATTTCTTCGCTTTCTGTATCTCCAAGTTGCAGGTGCATAGTCAGAATCTTAAAATTCATAACGAAACCGATCAGTTCAGTACCAGCAAAGAATGTCTCGAATAGTGCACTGAAATTCATTTCGTTATCTTTCTTATCCCGGTAGCAATCATCCATTTCATCCAATATGTTTCCATAGTTGAGTTTCCGGGCAGAATCAGCATTTGCCCACTCCCTGAATGCTTTCTCTTCCGCCTCTTTTCTTTCTATAACATTCAGCACATCTAATTGCCGGTTCTGACCAATCGAGTACTTCCAGAAATTACTGGAATTTGTGAATTTGGCTGCATATTGGATATTGATCTTAGGATCGGTATTCATGTCTTTTTTAAGGATATCCTGTTTCACTGTTCTGACCGTTATCCGGTTCTGGTTTTTTATATCCTGGATTTCCCTGATCCCGGAAGAGCTCATATACCTGTATGTGCCACCCGGATACCCCAGGGTTATGGTAAGATCTCCATCTTTAATGCCTGCCAGGGATATGGGTAAAAAGTATTTAGGTTTAAGAGGTATATTTTCGGAGGAATATTCTGCCGGAGAACCGTCGGGCGCCGTATATACCCTGAAAATACTGAAATCACCAGTATGGCGGGGCCACTCCCAGTTATCAGTTTCATAGCCAAATTTTCCTATGGAAGAAGGTGGAGTTCCTACTAATCGAACATCTTTATACACCCTGTAAATAAAAAGATAGTATTCATTACCCGCAAAGAAGGGTAGAACCTCAGCATGAAATGTACCATTCTCGGAAGCCTTCTCTTCAATAGAAGCAATACACTCTTTAATTCCCGACCGTATCTCTTCCTTCGATAATGATGTATCTGAAACAACAGAAAGTATTGTATCCGTAACATTATCGATCCGTTCCAGGAAGCTTACCTCCAGCCCCGGACATAGTAATTCTTCCTGTTGTGACTTTGCCCAGAAGCCATCATCCAGGTAATTATTTTCCACTGAGCTAAGATCCTGTATATAATCGAAACCGCAATGATGATTCGTAAATAATAATCCATTATCAGAAACGATCTCCCCGGTACAACCACCATCAAAAATTACCACTGCATCCTTTATACTTGCACGATTAATGCTATAAATATCCTCTGCCGTCAGCTGGAACCCCATTTCGTTCATTGTTGAAATATTCAGTTTTTCAATCAATGGTAAAAGCCACATTCCTTCATCAGCTCTGGCAGATTTAACATTCAGGATTGCCAGTAATAAAAAACACGCAATTAATTTTCTCATGTACTTTTTTTAATTATCTGAATCATTTTTCGAGACTATATTTTTTCACTGGAAAATGCAAGTTCCATTTGTGTATTCAGCAACTGAAATGATCTTCGGTGATACTCAGATATTCCGTGTACAGCAATTGCCTCGCGATGGGCATGGGTAGGATATCCCTTATTTTTGTCCCAGCCATAGAAAGGATATTTCCTGTGTATGCCGCACATAATATCATCGCGATAGGTTTTAGCCAGTACCGAAGCAGCGGCGATTGAAATAAGTTTGCCATCGCCTTTAACTACACATGTATGAGGCACATCCCTGTATGGGAAAAATTTATTTCCATCGACCATGATATGATCAGGGAGAAGGGTTAACTTATCCAGGGCCATGTGCATTGCCAGGATCGATGCTTTCAAAATATTAATCTGATCAATTTTACTATTGTCGATGAATGCAACTGAATAAGCCAGAGCCTCAGTTTCAATTTCCTTACGCAGTATACTCCTGAGGGAGGGTGATAATTGCTTGGAATCGTTTAACTTTGGATTAACATAATCGGGAGGCATAATGACCGAAGCCGCACAAACCGGTCCCGCAAGACAACCTCTGCCGGCTTCATCACATCCGGCTTCGTACTTATCAGATCCTAAAATACGTTGTAACAATACAATAATAATTGATAACTAAGCTAAATTCAACACGAATCGCGGGTGAAATTAGACAAATTACTTCATTCTTACAATTTTCATGATTTATGTAAGACATGATCATACTCTGCCATAACTTATTACATTTGTAATCGAAAAAACACTCACTTGAAAAAGAAGTTTCTTACAAATCTCGGGTTTCTCTTAATTCTTAATGTTCTCATAAAGCCTCTGTATGTTTTTGGGATCGACCGGGTGGTTCAGAACACTGTGGGAGCTGAAGCTTATGGAAATTACTTTTCACTTTTCAGTATAGCGCTGATATTTCAGATATTTCTCGATTTAGGGATCGAAAATTTTATTCGTAAGGAAATTGCCAGGCGCCCCGACCATGTAAGCCACTATCTTTCAAACATTGCATTATTAAAGGTCATACTGGTTATTCCTTATGCCCTGATTTGTATCCTGATTGCTCTGCCCATGCACCTTGACAAAAAGGAGACCGGTATACTTCTTCTTATTCTCTTGAACCAATTCCTTGCTTCATTCATTCTTTTTTTCAGGGCCAATCTGGGAGGTATGCAGCTATTCAAGACAGAAGGAATTGTATCTGTTATGGACAGGGCACTTATGATCCTTATTGTCGGGTTTCTGCTCATTAGCCCATTCTCATCAAACCGGTTTGACATACTGTGGTTTGTTGAAGCGCAAACAGTTTCGTATGTTTTTGTGCTTTTAATTAGTTTTCTGGTTGTGTTTCGTAAGTCGCGACTATCCAGTTTTCAAATCAATTTATCATCGCTACTGCCCATAATCAATCAATTGAAACCTTACGCTTTACTTGTTCTTTTAATGGCTACTTATTACCGGACCGATTCCATTTTTCTCAGAATACTGCTTTCTGACGGAGAGCAACAAGCAGGCATTTATGTTCATGGTTTTCGTATTCTTGATTTCATGTCGAACTATGCACTGCTTTTCCCTCTTCTACTGTTGCCAATTTTCTCAAAGCTCCTCCACGAGAAAGGTCGCGTCGATGAATTGCTTAAACTAGCATTTCTGCTTTTAATTGTCCCATCCATCGCTGTGATAATACCGTCCGTCATATACCGCACCGAACTTTTCACCATTCTTTACAAAGAACAGATTGCACTCTCGGCAAATGCATTTGCTATTCTTGTGATAAGTTATTTTGGTATGTGTGTGAGCTATACATTTGGGGCATTGTTGACAGCTAACGGTAATCTTCGTGAGTTAAACATCATGGCCTTTGTTGCAGTACTTGTGAGTATCTGCCTGAATGTGCTGCTCGTGCCTCAATATAAGGTGTTGGGAGCAGCTATTGCCAATGCGGCTACACAGTTATTCACAATTATCTATCACATTGTACTGTGTATAAGAATATTCAGGTTCAGGATCAACTATCCACTGGTTTTCAGGTTGTTTGTATTCCTCCTGATCTTATGCCTCTCAGCATTTGCGGTACATTCTTTTAATATCTCCTGGCTTATTGGTTCTGCATTGCTGTTTTCGATCGGTATCTTATCGGCGATATTGCTTGGCCTCATTCCCTTCAAAGGTATTTATAAGCTATTTGTGCAGCGGGATTTTTAGGACAAGGTTAGAAAATTATTAACATACCCGTTTAAGAGAGTCTTCGATTTTACCGCCCCTGTTAGCGGAGATCTAATAAGCTAAATTCCTGTAAGTTATTATATCCCTTGGTAAGCAAATATGACGTTTTACAGCAGTTAGAAAAATCGGATCCTGTTAATATTTATATCCCGGATAGGGCATGAATAATTAGTATTTTCGAAATGTTACCAGCGTGCAATGAAAAGAAGGAAAAACGAAATACGCCTTAAACGGGAAATAATTCATTCCATACGATTTAATTCGCGCGAGTTGAGCGCAATAAATCAATATTGTGAAAAATTCCAGGTAACAAATAGGGCAAAATTCATGCGTGAAGCAATCATAACAGAAGTATTGCGCAAATTCGATGAAAACTATCCCACGCTATGGGATGATGCACAACTCAGGTTATTCTGATTCAATCTTACATGCTACTATCAACGCAGAAACGAGATCAGGCGTTTAATAATGCTTTATATTGTTCCGGTGAAAGCAAATTATTCAATTCCGAAACGTCATCGAGTTTAACTTTCACTATCCAACCTTTGCCGTATGGATCTTTGTTCACAAGATCAGGAGCATCGTTGATGACGGTATTTACTTCGATGATTTCACCGCTGGCCGGGAGGAAAAGATCAGAGACTGTTTTAACTGCCTCTATCGTACCAAATACATCGCCCTGTTGAAGGTTTTCACCCAGGGTTTCCACTTCTACAAAAACGATATCACCCAATTCGCTTTGTGCATAATCAGTGATGCCAACCAAGGCAGTTTCACCTTCCAGCTTAATCCACTCATGGTCTTTTGTATACTTCAGATTGTCAGGAATATTCATATAGTCTGCTTTTAGAATTATATCTGATGTGATGAAATTATCACAGGTTTTAAATTAGTGTCATCAACCCAGCTAAACATGTATTCAATCTCCTCATTACAAACTCAACCACACTGAACAAATCATAAACTGCCTTAAACACGATAAAGGTAAAAAAAATGAGGGCAGGTGATCAAGTTAGTTGAATGATTTTTTTTGGGTGAAAGAAATTATAATGTTAAACGAAGCGTCACACCGACATTTGTCTCGGTAGTTTTATAACTGTTAGAGGTATAGGGGGTATTTGCATCATGGTCAACGAAAAGCTGCATACTAAATTTATCGCTGAAAACATAATCGGCAGTTAATCCCATAGTTAGTTTTCGTGTTCCGGTGGTAATATTGGAAATCTCCTCTACGGATACATCGCTGGCCAAAAAGCGGAGTATTGTATAATTATCGCGAAATGTAAGATCGAACCTGACATTCAGATCGCTTTTTATCTGCTTTTTACTACCCCCTGTCTTAATATTCAATGGAACTTCTTTGAACCGGTAACCTGCACCAACAGTATAATCATTATTGCGTGACTCATTAATCTGATTATTATTAAGGCTAAGCGAGATTGTCCTGGATTTTCCGTACTCAAATTTTGTCAGCAGGCTGTTATGCCAGGTCATATCAAATCCAATCAAAGGAGTGATCTGTTCCTTTATCGAGACTGCGTCCATCTGGTATTCCGGGATGAAGTTGTTTTGATTATCGCGCATTACGCTCCTGAGTTTGCTATCCTCATCAATACTATTAAAAATACCTCCGCTGTAGCTGTCGAAGAAATTCACATTCGTTCCAAAGCCGGTAACAGAATAAGTTGATTTATAAGAGTGGTTTAATGTAATGCTTTTAAAATACTTCTGAATGAATGGAATTTTAGAAAGTCCGTCGTAAGTAATTCTCCAGTTAGGCATGATATTCCAGAAGAAGGTATTCATATTCACCTTCTCAGGATCGGTGCCTGTATATGCCGAGAGGAAAGCCGGGACAAGTACATCCTGTGCCGTAGGCCCATACCCGTCGAAGTAACCATCGTATGTTCCATGGGTTGCATTAAAGTCATAATCGCCCAGTTCATTTACCCTTTCACGGTACCTTCGAGCCGAAATCTGGGTTCTGTATTTACGCATCTGGTTAAAAGCCTCCGACTCAAATCCATTATCCCTGCTCTGTTTTTCAAAAGCGGTTAATATGGTTATTACAGTAATCGAGAAACTACCTCCGGTGTACATATGATCGACGAAGTATTCATCATTATGATAATTGCCAAGGCCGAGGCTGTCGTCGCGGAAGAATATCTGCTCTTTGAATTCGGAGTATGAGCGTGAAGCAGTCAGGTCGACACGCAAACCGTTAAATGGTTCAAAGGAACCCTTGATATTAAGTTCTTCCCGTTTGTTAAATTCAAAAGGTTTGCTCAGGGTATTCGAGCGGGTAATCCAATCGTTATCAATTGCCCGGCGAACAAGGCCTGTATCCTGAAAACCAAATACGAAAGGATATCCCGGCGCCCCATAATAGTCATCGCCCGTATTAAATCCGAAGATATCTGTTTCCGGGAGAAAACCCGGCAATACCGATCCGGAATTAGTGCTCCATGAAATGTTCACAGTTTTAAGCCCGGTGAGAAGTCTTAGCGTATTGTCTGCGATTATGATCAAAGGATTTTCTCCTTTCGGAAGTTTTCCTGTAATCGTCACCTGGACCTGTTTATAATCCTGCGGTGCAGTAATTACGATTTTATTCCCGTTAACAATAGTGGTATTTACATCAATTTTATTACCCTGATCATCGAGTACCGATACTTCGATATCCTCGGTATTCAATCCATGCATAATAGTTTTTGGCTCATCCTTCTTGAGAACCATTCGCTTTTCGTATTTAACAATCTTTGTACGTGATTCATCCTGGGTGCTTTTTTTACCTGTACTCTGGGTTTTATTATATTTGGTTTCAAGGTTCTTCAGGTAGCCAAGTTTGCTATAGAAAGTCTTCAGATTGAGGTTACTGGTGATTTTAAAACTGTTTGAATTTTTAATCGTATTGCCCAACGCTTCTCTCCCCGGAACAATTTCGCCCCGAACCCAGGTATAAGTATTTCCATAAGAAGTGCTTAAACTAACCCAGTTAAAGAGCGGAATTTTATTGATTGGCACGGTATACGTCAGATCGAATTTCTGCATAAAATTCATATTCCTTCCGCCCTGTTTAATATTACTCCAGACGGAGTCTTTCCAAAACTCGTTGTTGGCTTTGAACAAATCCTGCTGACCTGCGGGTTCATCAATACGGGCAGTATTTGTTGCAGAGTAGTCTAGTTTCAGCCCCCGTGCAAGATCCCATTTCAGATCGTACTTCCGGTCCCAGGTAAAATCTTTACTGATTGTAGGTTGGATCAGAAGCTCGACATCGTCGTATACATTTCTGAGTTTTATTTCCTGGTAATTCCTGTCGATCGAAGTGCTAAAAGAAAACCGGCTTGGATAGGGAGTGAAATTAAATTCACGAATGAGACGGTATACCGGTTTTTTAAAGCTTTTTGATTTCTTCAGTGGTTGAATATTTTTAGCCCTTGTATTATAAACATAATTAAGGCTTGTGTTGTATCGCCAAAGGTTATTATATTCCGTGCTGTAATTTCTGATCCTGGTTTGGGTATAGCCGACACTGGCGGTAATATTTGCAGGAGAGATAACATCAAATTTCTTGACCTTCTTATTCCATCGCATGTTGGTAATATTAATACTCCCACGTGAAGTCAGATCCTGCGACAAGCGTTTAATACTGTCGCGTTGCGATTCATCTTCCATCGACTCCAGCACATCTTTCAGTTTAATATCCGGATCCTTCGGATAATATTCAGGATTGATAATTGTTTTGGAGGCTCCTACATAAAGAGGAATGGACACCTGTGCTTTTTCGGGGAAGAATTTTCCAAGTTCCAGGTTGGAAGAAATATCATATTGGTTTGTTTCTTCCATTGAACGTTCTTCAACTTTTTCTTCAATACTCCCAAAGCCCGGTGTACTTGTACTACCGGCAGCGCTCACTACTCCGAAATCGGCAAGTTGTGCCTGTATACGGCCGTTAGCAGCCCATCCACCCTTATTGTTAAAATCGGCAAGCCGCAGTTCATTGATCCATACCTCAGCCGATTTTGGTAATCCATCGTTCAGTTTTCCAAATGTCGATGCATCTCCGGGATTTCGGATTCCGAGCATGATCTGGCGAACGTTTGCAATGTTAGGATTTCCCTTTACTTTAATGGTATACTCCCATCCGTTCTCACCAGTGATATGTGGTTTTGAGTAAAGACTTTGGATTGAATAATTGTAATTCATCGGGTCGGATGCAACCAACGCATTCCGTTCCTGTTTAAGAGCGATCAGTTGATCGAAGTCAAGGTTAACAGAATCGAGCCAGACAGCCTCCCTTCCATTTCTTGTTTCGGGATAATTTCCATGCGCTGTAACGTGCAGCGGAACTTCTATTTCGTAATAATTGTTCTTGTAATCAGAACCGATACGGATAAATGCAGTCAGGTCTTTATCCGAAAGGGTGCCTTCCATTCCGGGCAATGCTTCGGTATGCAAAGCCATTTTTAACTTTTTATACTGACGGAAATCCAGTTGGACATTCTTAAATACCGCACGGGCATCGCCGTCATCAAGATCTTTAATCTTCAGCGAGAGTGATTGCTCATTCTGCTCTCTTAATTGTGTTGAGGAAGGATCTGTAGCCCTTGATATTCCGGGAGGGAGAAGATAGTTAACAGGGGTGCGCTCCGAGTTCTCTTCATAGTTAACTGCCGATACTTCAAATGACGCATCCTCGGGTTGTTCGGTGATCAGCGGATTGGTTTCGGAAAGATCATAGGTATATCTTCTCCAGTCGGATCGGACCAGGTCGAGCGTAGCAAAACGAAGGAATACCTTTCGTTCAAAACCCGACAATAACAACCTGGTAAAGCGTATCGATTTAAAGTCTTCAATATCTCCGATCTTACGATCCCATTCCGAAAGAGGAATGCGGAACTGTATCCAGCGTACAGGAATATCATAGCCTGAAATATTCTTAACAATCTGGTCAACAATAAAATTCTGACCAACCTCATCCAGGTCTTCGGGGCGCAGGCTCACTCTGTACTGGAAGTAGGTCTCAACAGTATTCATGGTATTGTCCTCATTGATATCTTCTATATCCGGTTCATTCGAATTAGAGGGCATATAATCTTCTGTATTACCACCTGTCGGCGGAGAATTGCCTTCCAAATTATTATAGTTTTTATACCGTTCAAAAATACCATGATTCAAATCATTGTGGGTATCATCCAGGAAGTACATAAAATCGTCCCCTGACGGATCGGACTCAACCAGTGCTTTAACATCAGGGTTGAGACTATTTAAATAGGGTGCATAAAATGTTTGTTCATCACTATTAATCAGGCCATCGAAACCCGCATCTTGGTATGCACGGGCCTCATCCAGCCCGAAAGTATTTTCATAGGCTTTTCTGTCAGGAACACGGCCCCAAACTGTTGTATCAATATTAACAGTATCATTGGGGCCTTCAGGCAGTCCTCCCTCGAACGATTTTCGGTTATCGCGCAGGATATCCTCAGAAATCTCACCCAACTGCAGGTACAGGTCTCCGCCGAGATGCAATGAATCTTCAAGGAAAGGATCCATCAACCAGAATTCGATGAATTCAATATTTGAGGTTTCAAAGTCGCTGCTTACGATCTGTCGCATGATTCCTCCCCACGATTCTGCCGGGTCAGGCAATCTACCCTGGTCGTTCAGGTCAGGGTTAAAATTATAGGGCCCACGTTCTTCGGGGTAATACGAAAGGTTGAGAATGGAAAGATAATTTTGCCCGATGATATCATTTTCCCTGGTAGGAAATATTTCTTTTTCTTCAATTGAGCGGGCATAATGACTTTTCAGGTCGGTATTTATCTGGTCATTTCCCGGGTTCAGATTTCCATCATCGTAGAAAAGACGATCGATATTATACCAGGCAAGTTTTCCCCGATTAAATCCGGAGGCCAGCCCATTCATATCAGCTGTACTGAAATCGCGATTCCCTTTGGGAGCGCTTGCCAGAAACCAGTTATGATATGTTTTCATTTCGATCTTGGTCTGGGCAGCCTCAAAATCGTCGATATATGCATACCCGTTGATCTCTTTCGATTGACCGGGAATTAGTTGCGCAAATTCTCCTTCGATCGAGATACTTGATGGTTGTTTGGTTTCAATAAAGGGCAATTTATCAACCAGGGTAGTCAGGAGCTGGCTCTGGGTACGGTAGGAAGTATTCAATCCCCAGATTGTATTGGAAATTGGTTCTTCGCCCATGCCTACTTTCCGGGTCTGCGGAATTTCTTTAAGATGCATAACAGTTGCACCTACGTTAAAATTCTCCGAGAATTTATAATCCAGGTGTGTTCCCAGCAATGTTTTGGTTTGTATACTGTACAGCGAATTATTTTCGAGAGTAATTCGTATTGGTGTACCCGATTCGAGTAAACCGGGGTTGATAATTTTCACCCGGCCCAGGGTATAATCCACTGTATAGTCAGCGTTTTCGGTGAGAGTTCTTCCGCCTGCCGTGACAACCACGGACCCTTTCGAAATATTCATGGCATTAAGCTGTATCTCCGAACCCGAGGACGATTGGTATTCTCCTTTTAATAAGAACTTATTTTTCTCGGCTACTTGTTCAGCCCGGGTTTGGGTTGAATCGTAAAGTTCCTGGAAGACATACTTATCTGCCAGGCGGTTTGCGGCAGCTCTGTCGCCGGCGGAGGCGTTTTCAAAGCCCCTGGTCATACGTTCCCGGAGGTCGGATCCGAAAGGTTCGAGTAACGGGAAATAGATGCGGCCATTCTTTGAATTTACCGTGATGCCTTCAACAAAATCAAAAACCCCATCGGGATTTGGTTCGTTCCTTGAATCAAGGTTATCCATTTCGAAGACAGTCAGCAGGGGTTGTTTTTGCACAAAATCCGATATATGGGCTGAATCGGGATCGGAGATATAGTTCACCGGAACACCTGTTTTGTCGTTTCGATAAAATATATTAAGCACGAAATTCTCAGCACTCAGTTGATAAGCGCCAAGTGAATACACATTTTTCATCATCAGGTCCCAGTTCGGGTATTTTGGCGATGGCGTAGTGCCCTTGAGCATTTTCACGATCAGAACCCCTTCGACCATTCCTGACAAATCACCGACCTGGTATGTTTTTCCCCTGTAGGTGTAAGTAAATGCGACAGCAAGCACTTCATCGTTCCGTAAGGGTGAGTTCAGCGAAATATACCCAAGCTGTTCGTTCAGTGTATATTCACGCGCCGACAGGGGCCGTGCATTCTCAAGCACAACATAATCGCGGCCAATACTAAATTCATTGTTACTAAACGATGAAACAACATCCGGCACATTCTCCAAATTATTTTGCGGGCCGCTCAAGTTACCCCTCATCTTGGCATACAATATATTCACCATATTATCTGCCGGTTGATCTTCTCTTGAATTCGGTTCTAAAATATCCGGCAACGAGTAGAAATTAGGTTGTCCGTCCCTTCCATAGCCCTCGGCCAGATCCATAAAGGCAACAATATCTCTTGCCTGGGTAAAATCGTCCTGCCTGTTAACAACATATACCTCCAGTTGTTTTATCTGAACCTGCGATTCGATATAAGGCAGGTTACTCATCCAGTCGTTATAATGATCGCGGAAAAACTGCGAAAGAAAAAAATGCCGGTTCACATCGTACTGGTCGACATTGATCTCAAACTCGTTGAGTTGCGCTCCGCCTTTAACATTTACTGATGAAGATTCACCCTCCTGGTTACTAATAACACTGGTCACCGTTAAATGTCCGAACTGCATTTCGGTTTTTAGCCCGAAAAGGCTCTGGCTTCCTGTTATCAACGATCCCGGTACGTTGAATGATACGTCGCCAGCCTCGATTTTCTTAATGATCTCGTCTTCTTTACCGGAATATTCAATTTTTGTTTTATTCTCGAAGTCGAAAGTAGCTTCTGTGTTATAATTTATACCTACTTCCATTTTATCACCTATTGAACCGGTGACATTGATCATGATCTTGGGTTTGAAGATGAACGACCCTGTATTCTTATACCGCTCCGAAACCAGGGGATTTTCAGTTGTCGAGTAGGAATAACCAAATGTTAATTCTGTACTCCCTTTAGGTACAATATTGATCACATCGGAGCCAAAAACTTTATCGACAGATTGACTCCCAAGCCGAAGATTTTTCATGAAAGTAGGTCCTGCCCCTGTCTCTGAAAGTGATTTTTCGCGCCAATAGTTGGCTTTGCCTTTTTCTGCCTCATATTTCCTGTATTCATCGAGCGACATGGAGGATGGTGGTCGATAGTTCAGTTCACCTACTTTTTCTGTAAAAACATACCGTCCCGATTCGGGATCGTATTCAATATTCTGACTGATATTTGAAGGAGGCTTTAATAAAAGGGGCGATTGTACGCCCGATGTTGAGAAAGGATAATTATTACTTTCGTTGATCGGATACCGCAACCCCGTTCCGGTAGTTGTATCGCTGGGTATTCTCGGATTATCCTGCGCAGCAGAAAAAGATATCACTACATGAAAAATAAAAAACAGGAGTAATACCTGAGAAGAAAACCGGCCGGTAAATCCGAAGTATCTCTTTTTTCTGCTTAGCGTTATCAATGCTCAAATAATTTATCCTATAATAATTTCAAGGCCTGCTTTATTACCTGGTCAACTTTCATTTCCTGATCTTTCATCAGAATCTTGTCAACAACCTTCTCCGACTGTTTCTTTGAAAATCCGAGGATCTCCAGTGCAGATAACGCTTCTTTTTTTAATGTATTGTCTGCAGGTTTGAATATTTGAGAAATGTCTGCCGATTTTGCAATTTTATCTTTCAGGTCAACAATGATGCGCTGCGCCGATTTGGCCCCAATTCCCTTGATCGACTGAAGCAGGCTAACATTTCCTGTTCCTATGGCATTTATCACCTCATCCGGGGAGAGTGATGAAAGTATCATTCTGGCAGTACTTGCCCCGATGCCCGATACAGAAATAAGCTGACGAAATACGGTTCTTTCATCGGTGGAACAGAATCCATAGAGCAGGTGTGCATCTTCCCTGATTACCTGGTGAAGAAATATTTTGCAGAATGTGCCTGCGCTCAGGTGAGAATAACTGTTGAGTGAAATATTGATCTCATACCCGATCCCATTTGCTTCTATAACAGCATTGGTAGGAGTCAGCTCGACCAATTCCCCTTTAATATAATTCAGCATTTTTTATTGATCTGGTTTGTATGGCAAAAATATATCTATTCCTGCTGAAGTCCGAGCAACAGTAATCAACAATTATAATTCAGAGATATCGTACGATTTTAAAGGATTTGCAGTAAGCTCCCTGAACCCTTTCCTGGTCGTAAATATATCGCACGCAAGATATATCGCTTTCCGGAATGAATCGGGCGACGCCAGATTTTTTCCTGCGATATCGAAAGCCGTACCATGAGCAGGAGATGTACGCACGATGGACAGACCGGCAGTATAATTCACTCCTCCCTCATAGGATAATGCTTTAAAAGGAATCAAACCCTGATCGTGATACATGGCCAATATCCCGTCAAATTTGCCCAGATTATCGGAGCCAAAGAATCCGTCGGCCGGAAATGGGCCGAATGCAAGGATATCTTCGTTACGTATTGCTTCAATAGCCGGAATAATCTCTCTTTTTTCATCATCGCCGATAACACCGTCATCTCCTGCATGAGGATTCAGACCGAGGACGGCAATTCGTGGTTTACGAATGCCAAAATCCTGAATTAAGGAATTATTCAACACGTGCAATTTGCGGATGATAGTGTCTTTTGTGATGTATTCGGGAACTTTTGCAATGGGCACATGTCCTGTTACAACCCCAACCCTTAAAAGTTCATTAACCATAAGCATAAGCACGCCTTCGGTTTTAAAGCGGGATTCAAGGTATTCGGTATGTCCCGAGAATGTGAAAGTTCCGGATTGAACATTCTGTTTACTGATCGGCCCGGTTACAAGCACATCAATTTTCTGGCTGGCCAGGTCCCTGCAGGCGATATCTAATGCCTGAACAGAAGCAAGTCCAGCATAATCGGTTGATTTGCCAAGTTCAACGCGAATATCTTCGTCGATGCAGTTAATAATGTTCGCCTTCTTTGGATTTGCTTCTTCGGCGGTTTTAATTGTATTGAAACTGAAATTATCTATGTTCAGGGCTTTCCGGTGATATGCGGCTACTTTTGGCGATCCGTAAACAATGGGAATAAAGGAATCGAGTATGCGGTTATCCATCAAGGCTTTAATAATCACCTCATAACTTATACTGTTTATATCGCCATGTGTAATCCCGACAACAATCTTATTATTTTTCATCCCTTAATAGTTTATTTTTCAGCTTACGGATGATGGCTTTCCTCATCCTGAAATAGTGTAAAACCAGACTTTTTATGAACCCTATGCCTGGTTTAAAAATCTGCTAAAAGTACAAATTCTGCATGAGATATTCATACTCCGGTTTGGAGTTATACCACAATACGTGATGTTTAAAAAATCAACATGATGGCAATTACAGGCTCTTCTCTGTTCGTTTAGTTACCCTTTACAGGATTTATCCATATGGAGAGTACCTGTCCCGGATAAAGTGAATTTCCATTAAGATTATTCCAGGCTTTTAAATTCTCTATCGTGCAGCTGTATTTCATCGCTATTTTGTGAAGATATTCGCCTGCCTGCACAACATGAACAATATTCGTCCTGTTTTCGGTCGATCCTGCACAGGCGAGCAGTGTATTATAATCATCGACCGGAAGGATGCATCCAATAATTCTACTCTCATACTGCAGGTATTCATTCATTAACCCGGAAGGTAGTACCAGCATGCAGGGATCCTCGAGATCAGGAATATAATTCTTTCTGTAAACCGGATTGAGCTTTTCCAGGTCGGCAACCGGGATGTGCAGAACAGAGCTTATCTGCTGAAACGAAATGGCATAATTAATCCGGAGTGTATCCGTATTCTGAAATGAATATTCAGGTTCTTCAGCAGTAATTCCATGCAGCATATAATAATTCATCAGGTAGTTTATGGCAATGAATGCAGGAATATAATTACGCGACTGTTCCGATAGAAAAGGCCGAAGCTCCCAATAATCTGTTTTTCCCCCGCTGCGTATTATAGCGTTCCTTACATCGCGCGGGCCGCCGTTATAGCTGGCCATTACCAGGTTCCAGTCGTGAAAGGTTGCATAGAGATATTTCAGATACTTGCAGGCAGCTTCAGTCGATTTATATGGATCTCTGCGTTCATCGATATAGGAATCAACCTTCAGATCGAACAACGAGCAGGTGTTATACAAGAACTGCCATAAACCCACAGCACCTGAAGGCGATTTGGCGAAGGGATTTAATCCGGATTCAATTACGGCAATATATTTTAATTCGAGGGGCAAGTCATAGTTGTCGAGCTGCTCTTCGATGATTGGAAAATAAAGTTGTGCCCGTTGTAACAAAATTTCAAGATCGCTATGTCGCTTTATGAGAAAATTATTGATACTGTTCCGAACCTCTTCATTATAATCTAAATCAAGCGGAGTCAGTTGGTCCAATAAACCGATATAATACTCGTAGGTAAACGCATTCGAAGCTGAAGAATTAAGAATATCGGAAGGAATACCACCCTTGTCCGATAAGCTGAGAAGTTGCCCCGACACATTCAATGTTTGCTGACAATATGTGTATCTGTATGAAAAGGTTAGAATAAAAAAACAGGAGAAGAAAACAACCATTTTTTGGTTTCCGGATAAGCATACATTGTGAAATTCCAGACAGCGATACATCCGATATTGAATTCAATCCCTGTAAATTCATTGGGAAAATTTCAGGGAATAATATACTACGATAGTTGAATAAAGAGGGGGAATTAACCCTGAACAGATATTATTAACCTTAAGCAGATTAACGAAACCGGCTAATATGTTAACAATCCAGACAAGGAGGTTCCGGATAAAACTACTTGTTGTCCTGATCCGATGATTTTGAACCATCATCGGCAGTATCACCATTCCTGGATGCTTTCCTGAATTCTTTCATACCCTGGCCAATACCACGCATCAATTCCGGAATTTTTTTACCTCCGAACAGAAGCAGTAAGATAACGACAATCAGAACAATCTCTAGTGGACCAATTCTCCCCATGATATTTTATGTTTAGTTAAAGGTACAATTTATTTTCCGACCAACCGGAGAATCCAACGGTAAACATCGTTTCCGTTGGCATATAAAAGTAAGAAAAGAAGTAATACCATTCCTACTATCTGGGCATATTCCAAAAATTTATCACCAGGTTTTCTTCCTGTAATCATTTCATATGCAAGAAATGTAACATGGCCGCCGTCGAGTGCAGGAATTGGCAGGATATTAAGCACGGCAAGCATAATTGACAGAAGCGCTGTAATATTCCAGAATGCTTCCCAGTGCCATTCCGGCGGGAATAGATTTGTAATAGCCCCGAAACCTCCGACACCCCTGTAAGCACCTGTTTTAAAGTTAAATATCAATCCTATCTGGCGGACATATGATATAAGTTCCTTTTTTGCCTTGGCAAATCCTGCCGGGATCGATTCCAGGAAATTGAATTCGCGGGTTTCCAGTTCATAGACACCCAATCTTTCAAGCTGATCGTAGGTCAGCAATCCATAAGTAACTTCCAGTTTTGCATTCTTATCAACATGCAGGATAAGAGTTACCTGTTTCCCGTCGCGCTCCACTATGGCAGGAACGGTTTTCCCGGGTATAGTGTCAAGAATGGAAACAACCTGATCGACATATTGTACCGGAATATTATTGAGCGATACCACCCTGTCTTTCGATTTCAGACCGGAACCCGCATTGATTGAAGTATCCGGTATTTCATTGATGATAAAGGGGATCCTGGGAAAAATTAACAGGCCACGGTTATGAATACTATTATCTACCAGCTTACCGGCAAAATCTTCGGGCAACACTAATGTGGTATCTCTCCCTTCACGGCTGATCACCATTTCACCGCCATACAGCATTTCTTCAAATACATCCAGGTAGTTAACAGGAATTTTATTGTTCACGCTGATCACTTTATCGCCTGTTTTTAGACCTGCCTGGTTCATAATTGGATCAACAACCCAGATCCCGTCTTTCAGATTTTTATTCGGAAGATATTTTTCGCCCCATACGAAGAGGATACAGGTAAAAATGAAAAAGCCAAGGATCAGGTTTACCAAAACTCCTCCCAGCATGATGAATAACCGTTGCCAGGTAGGTTTTGTCCTGAATTCGTAAGGCTGCGGAGGCTGCTTGAGCTGTTCCTTATCCATCGATTCATCAAGCATGCCGGCAATTTTAACATAACCTCCCAGGGGAAGCCAACCGATGCCATATTCCGTTTCACCCTTCTTGATTTTAAAAAGCGAGAACCAGGGATCAAAGAAAAGGTAGAATTTTTCGACCCTGGTATGAAAGATCCTTGCAAAAATAAAATGCCCTAGTTCATGCAGGATAATGAGTATGGAGAGTGAAAGGAGTAGTTGTCCGACCTGGATCAAAATATTCATAGACTAAGAATTAATAATCAGTTACAAATACCGACTGGCAAAAATAGAACATTTGGACTTACGGGCAAGTAACAAATAAAATATATTGTCGATGACATGCCATTGTAAAAAGCATAAGGCTTTACTTTTCTTAATAAGATACTTGTAAACCGAATTACACAGATATCTTATGGAAGTATTACTCAGGTATTAATAAATCAGCAACGTAATTGCTTTAGTGGTTAAAGCGTCTTGTAAAATAATCCTTTGGCATACAACATAAACTGTATTAACAACTGCTTCAAGATAATACCGTGTTATTTAACATGCAATATGGGTTTACCGTGATGTTGATAAGGATGAAAATATTTCCTTTTTTTTTGTACCTTTTAGTAAATCAATTCCAACCTATACATGAAAAAAATATTTGTTGTATTATCGGCTATACTTCTTATTCTTACAATAGGAAGTACCAGAATAATGGCCCAAAAAGAACCGGTCAAAGTCGGACTCTGTCTGGCAAACTTAATTGACGACAGATGGTTTAAGGATCGTGATTATTTTGTAGAGAAGATCAAAGCGTTGAATGCAATCCCCATGGTGAGAGACGCAAACAACATGCCTGATAACCAGTTACAACAGGCCAAAGAACTGATTGATTCAGGCGTCAGTGTGCTGGTTGTAATTCCCATCGATGGAATAGCGGCAGGAGCAATTGTTGCTGTTGCTCACCAGGCTGGTGTTAAGGTGATTGCTTACGACAGGCTTATAAAGAATGTGAAACTCGATTATTATATATCATTTAACAGCGTCGCAGTCGGGGAGATGATGGCCTCCTATGTGACCAATATCAGTCCTGCCGGGAATTATGTTTTTATCAACGGCCCGGTGGAGGATAATAATTCGCTCTTAATTGAAAAGGGCGTTATGAATGTCTTAAAACCATTGATCGAAAAGAAAAAAATCAACGACTTGTATCAGGATAATGCATCAGAATGGATAGAGCTGTCAGGATACTTAATTATGACCGACTACTTTCAGGATCATTCGGAAAATATAACCGCTATAATATGCGGAGCTGATATTCTTGCCAAAGGTGTGCTTATGTCGTTAGATGAGCGTGACCTGACCGGGAAAGTTCTGCTGACCGGACAGGATGCCACCCTTCTGACCTGTCAGGATATTGTCAGGGACCGCCAGACAATGACCATTTATAAACCCATAAAATATCTTGCTGAATCGGCGGCAAGTTTTGCAGTACAGATTGCGAGGAATGAGAACGGCATGAAAACAGAGAATACCACCTATAACGGAATGATCGATGTACCTTCAATACTGTTCGATCCAATCCTGGTCGACAAAAAAAATCTGAAGGAAACTATCATCAAAGATGGTTACTGGACCGAAGAACAGGTGTACGGTAATTAATACAATTGGCAAATAGAATTCTTGTATGATATCAGATTAATTCAGCAGCAATTTTTCTTGCTTCGGAATCGCTAAGTTTATAGTCGTCGACGGAAGGATGCTGAATAAATTGAGCCTTCAGCATTGTATCTTCAATAATATCCGGAATACGAAGGAAGGTTATGCGTTCACCCAGGAAAGCATCAACAGCAATTTCGTTGGCAGCATTCATGATGCAGGGCATATTACCGCCTTTCTGCATGGCATCGAAAGCGATCGCCAGGTTGCGGAACACACCGAGATCAGGCTTTTCGAAAGTCAGCTGTGGGTAATTAAGAAATGAGAAACGGGGGAAATTGCTTTTTAATCGCGCAGGATAACCTAATGCATACTGGATGGGTAGTCGCATATCCGGCAGTCCCATCTGGGCTTTCATAGAACCATCCTGAAACTGAACTATGGAATGAACGATAGATTGCGGGTGCACCACTGCCTCTATCTGTGATGGCCTCAACCCAAAAAGCCATTTTGCCTCGATTGCTTCAAGACCTTTATTCATTAAAGTAGCTGAGTCGATGGTGACTTTATTGCCCATGCACCAGTTAGGATGGTTCAATGCCTGTTCGCGGGTCACCTGCGTAAGTTCTTCAAGTGATTTTCCACGGAAGGGACCTCCCGAAGCAGTGAGGTATATTTTTTCTATCGGGTTTTTATCTTCCCCTGCAAGGCATTGGAATATTGCGGAATGTTCCGAATCGACGGGGTAGATAGCACGGTTCTTCGACGTTGCCAGTGAAGTGATCAGTTCACCGGCAACCACCAGCGTTTCCTTATTCGCAAGGGCAATATTTTTACCAGAACTCAGTGCACTGATCGTGGGCAGAAGTCCAGCAAAACCAACAAGAGCAGTCAGAACAATATCGATTTCATTAATGGTGACTACCTGTTCAAGTTGTTTTTCTCCTGTATGCACCTCGACGGGGAGAGAAGACAGTCCGTCGGCTACAGCCCTGTATTTTTCGGGGTTTGTGATTACAACGTGCCGGGGTGAGAACTTCAGCGCCTGTTCAACGATCAGGTCTGCATTATTACGAGTGGTGAGGACAGTGACTTCAAATTCATCGGGATGGTTTGCAATAACTTCCAGCGCCTGCGTCCCGATAGAACCTGTTGAGCCAAGTATAGCAATTCTTTTTCTCATGTATCAGGGATGAGAATCAACAGCTAAAAAGAGATATAGTCTTCCGGGTTTATTGGGACACCGTTATACCAAAGTTCAAAATGAAGATGGGGACCAGTAGTTAACTCACCTGAATTTCCAACAATGGCAATTGCCTCGCCAACTTTCACAAAATCTCCTACCCGTTTCAGCAGTTCCGCATTATGCTTATACACTGAAATCAGGTTATTCTGATGTTGGATTTGTATCACCCAACCGGTTTCAAGCGTCCAGCTGGCCATCACTACTGTGCCTTCAAGGGTTGATTTAACAATTTCGTTAGCTACCGTAACAATGTCGGTACCATAGTGGTTCGCAACAGCATTAAAGGAATTTGTCACCAAGCCTTTTACCGGGGCAAAGAATTGAACCTGCGAAATACCCTCCATTTTCTTTGCCGTGTTAACGGAGATGCCGTACTTATTTTCGTTGCGGATCTTTTCACGCAAGATCGAATCTTCATAGGAACGGGTAAACTGAATATCGTTGTAGTTCCGGGTAGTATCGCTTATATTTTCATAATTGGCAGGTTCCTGACCGGAAATGATGCGGTTCAGGTTGTCAATATAAAGGTCGCGCCGGTTAAGTTCCGTTTCAAGTGAGTCGAGCCGTT
The DNA here is from genome assembly GCA_964634105.1 of uncultured Bacteroidales bacterium. GTDB lineage: Bacteria > Bacteroidota > Bacteroidia > Bacteroidales > UBA10428 > UBA10428. Next base: position 56,538 of record CAZWIU010000013.1, read on the forward strand.
CTTTATTCATAATGCTGTTCCGCAATGTATTTTCATCGGGATAGCCGGGTATAAATTCCCGTACAGGTGTATAGACAATAATCGATATCACCCCAATGAGCAGTAACAAGATAAGTGAGCCTCCCCAGGAAAGAACGTTCAATCGTGAAAGACGAAGATTCAAAACTTCTTCGAAAGTAGCATCGCGATAGATCGAGAGACGATACATATGGCGAAGCTTACGAAAAAAATTAAGCTTACCTTTTTTAGTATCCATCAGGAAAAATTGAGTTTGCACAAATATATAAAAGAAACAGGGAAAGAACGGATTAAAATTTTGTTGTTCCCGGACCTATTTGTAAAATGCGTATGGCAATGAATACAAAAACCGGTAAAACAAATCATTAACGGTTAATAAATAAAATAAGGTATGGCAGGATATTCGTAAAATTGTAATGAATTTATCTTTTGCCGTAATGGCAGTAAATCATTTATTGCATATTGTTCGTTTTGGCCTTATTGGCGAAACCAGCGACGGAGACCAGTACCGGCATATCGTATTCAGGGATACGGTCAACGGTCGCGAAGCAGATTACTTAATTACAAAGAAGAAGCATAATGCGATATGGAAAGGTATTGAAGACCTGGAACAGGGAAAAACGATTCCGCCTTACAAAGGATACATCTCGAAGTTCAATGGCATTGAAGTAGTTGTATTAGGTGATGAAAGCCTGGAAGAAGCTTTCTCGAAGCAACGCTGGAAATTGGATATTCACAGGAAGATCTCACGGTTTGAGGCGGATCGGTTGAGGTGGGAAACCAAGGGATATATCACTAATCTGACAAATCCAGGAGCCATGGAGGTATCGTGGTACAATATTCATCCGGACAGTAAGATGATCCGTTTCCGATACTATGAAGGGAACGGTACTTTCTCGTGGAGCAAGTGGTATGAGATTGAGGATTAATCGGAGAAGTGAAGGACCTGGCAGCGGTTAGGGATTTCTACCTTGCGCTAAGCGAAGTTTGCAAATTCGCTTTAATTAAAGGTTAGTCTCCTGACTAACATACAAATGCATCTATCTGATCGTAATTACAGGCAGACTAAGTAGTTCAATAGTTAAAACACTTTCCAGGCTTGCATAATTCCTTGCACTCGAATATAAATAGTCTTCCGGATTAACAACAATGCCAGCCCTAACAGGATTTTGATGAAGGTATTCCAGTTTTTCAGCAATGAATCCGAGACTGTACAAATAAACCGCATGATTTTCATGTGTCCATACCTGATAGTTATTGTTTCTGGAATGTTGTTTTGCTCTATATTTAAACCTGCTCAACAACCATTCTTTTCTGCTCTCCGGAATTGATTTTATCGTATCGATTATTCTTTTACTCGTGTATTTTTTAATATCCCCAATGGTATTACTTAGTTTACCGGCTTCACTGTTTGCAATAAGGTGTATATGATTTGACATAAATACATAAGCAAATAGCTGTAGTCCTTTCTTTGCCATGGCATATCGAAAACTATCAATAACTATATCTTGATAAACCTGCCGTGTATAAAGATCTATCCAATCTACTACCTGAAACGTAAGTTAGTATAAACTTTCCTGATCTATTATCTGATATCCTGCTGACATATTGCATATAACTTTTCCTGAAAGATAATAATTTCAGACATTAATTCTATGTTTTATGGATATGCTGCTGCTAAGCGTAGATTCAACCTATGCTTCTGATAAATGTTAGTCTCAGACTAACTTTTAACTACGGCGTAGATTCCGCTACGCTCAATCTTCGCCGAGCAAGGGTAAATAATATTTACAAAAATCCTCTGCTACACAAGGTTAGTCACAAATTTACCTGCCGATAAAGGCAGGCTAACCTTTAACTGCGACGTAGACACAGTCTACGCCGAGCGGGAGTTATGGTAGTTAAAAACTACATTTTATTCGCGACGAAGATACAATCTTCGCCGAGCGGGGGGGAGATTACCAATAATGCCGTGCCTAATTCAATAAGTGGGGTGAGTAAAAAATATTTTCAATAATCATCTGCTTCGCAATGTTAGTTACAAATTTACCTGCCGATAAAGGCAGTCTATTCTTTAGCTGCGACGTAGACACAGTCTACGCCGAGCTCAAGGGTTTGGGGTTAAAAAGCCAGGTTATTGCTCACCAGGCTCTTTTTATATTTTTACTTCGCAATTACTGATACAAACTAAGCTTAGTAGGGAGCTTTACTCACCCCTGTTTCCCATTGCTGTCAACTTAAGCAAATCAATAAAAAAAAGGCAGGTGTAAAACTTC
>CAZWIU010000014.1:0-58330 GCA_964634105.1 uncultured Bacteroidales bacterium
GCTGGCTCGTTCGGGTCTTGCACCCTATAGAACAATGGCATGCATAGCGCACAAAGAAAACTGCCCGTCGCCAGGCAGTTTTAATATTGAGTAATAGTGAACTGATAATTATTCCTCGGTATGGAAACCAATGCTTAAACTATAGGTATCTCCAACAGTTTCTGATGAAACGCTGAACGAAAATGTATAGTCTGCGTCGTTTGCCAGATCAATAGGAGGAGTGATCGTTATGGTACTTCCTGAATAGGTAATGTCTGTTGTTGGGTCGAGTACCATACCGGAAAGACTGATATACCCGTCTCTTTCGGTCAGCTCCTGTGAAACAGTCTGGTTGAAATTAAGTACTATGGGCTCATCGACAGGAAAATCCTTAACAAAGGTTCCGTTAGCAGCCCAGAGGTTAGTACTTACCAGGTATATTCCCAGATCTGTTCTGTCGAGTGTTTCACGTATTTCAACTGTGCCCATATAGGGAGTATGAACATATCGGGAGGAACTCTCATAAAGATTATCGTCATCGATACTGGGTTCAAAATATAAATATACCTGCATATCACAGGGTACATTGGCAATTGTAAATTCACCCCTTGAATTGGTTGTTGTTTCAGCCATTTCCGGGATCATGTCATTCTGAAAAGCACATATAACCCTATAGTTAGCTGCGGGCCTTTCATTATTATACGGACCAATTTCTTTCATAAGAACACCATTAATGGTCGATCCCATCACGGGTAAGTGTATATCAACCTCGTCATAATATGGGACATCGCCTCCACCTTTAGTAACAGTATAATCATACAATGGTTCGATCCATGCATTGTAGGTAATAGTTGCATAGCCGCTTAATGAAAAGGTCATTGGAACGTACCCTGCATCCAGCCCGGTAATTGAATAGTAGCCCGTTGCGTCCGTGACAACAGAACCTGAATCGGAACCCTGTCGATAAGTAACAGTTACTCCGCTCAGGAACCCACCTGTACTGTTGTCTTGAACATATCCATGTACAGTTCCATTTACCTGAACAAGTTCTTGTTTGGAGCATGCAAATAGCATCATACCCAGAATTGGCAGAAAGAATAGTTTTTTCATAGTAGAGTAATTTGGTTAATACTATTAATTGTTGATGAAATATTCTTTAAACACAGTTATACGCGATATATTGTGTTTTGTTCTTTACACTTATTAAAAATCTAAGTTAGGCCATATTTATCAAACCCGGACTGTTTTATTAACATACTATTCAATGCTGAAAGAAGAGCCTGATATGTTGTTTCTAATTTATATTATGGTTTCAGACTCTTTTTTATTGTGTAATTTCGCCGGTAATCAGAATGACTCTTTCAGGATGGAAATTCGAAATAAGAATACCCGATTACCGCATTGGATGAAAGTACCCATGCCTCATGGAGAAGATTACTCCAGGGTAAAAAATCTGCTTTCCCAACAACATTTAAATACAATCTGTGTTAGTGGCAACTGTCCTAACAAAGGTGAATGCTGGAGCGCCGGTACGGCAACTTTCATGATCCTGGGTGATAAATGTACGCGAAACTGTAAATTTTGCCAGGTTCATACCATGAAACCCGGTGCCCCCGATTGGGATGAACCTGTGCGACTTGCTGAGACTATCAGAACGCTTCGTCTGAAGCATGCTGTTATTACCTCTGTTGCCCGAGATGATATGCCTGACGGAGGAGCATATTTCTGGGCGACTACCATACGTACCATTAAGAAATATAATCCCTCCACAACCATGGAGGTTCTAATCCCCGATTTTCACCGGGGAACAGAGGCACTGGACAGTATTATTAATGAAAAACCTGAAGTAATTTCACACAATATTGAAACAGTGCGCCGACTTTCGCCGGCTGTTCGTTCTATAGCCAACTATGAAGACAGCCTGGCATTACTCAGATATATTACTAAATCAGGAATTGTAGGCAAATCGGGGTTGATGCTTGGATTGGGAGAAACAACCGATGAGGTGTTGGAAGCTATGAACGATGTAGTCGAAGCAGGAGTAAAAGTATTCACCATTGGCCAATATCTGCAACCTTCAAATAGCCATTTTACTCTTATGGAATATATTCATCCCGAAACCTTCCGGTATTTAAAACAGGCCGGTTTAGAAATGGGATTCCGCTATGTTGAGAGTGGGCCACAGGTACGATCGTCATACCACGCAGAATTACATGTTAATGCCTGAAAAAGATGTGTTGTATAGTTGATTACATTGATCTGGGTTTAAAAGAATATAAAGAAGCCTGGGATTTCCAGGAAGAAAAACTTCTTCAAACATTATCGATACGCGATCACACTAATACTCCGGAATATGCAGGAACTCTTATCTTTTGTGAACATCCGCATGTTTATACACTGGGGAAAAGCGGGCAGCAAAATAACCTGCTTATTCATGATAAATTTCTGAAAAAAATAAATGCCAGCTATTATCAGAGCAACAGGGGTGGTGATATTACCTACCATGGCCCGGGACAACTTGTCGGTTACCCCGTATTTGACCTGGAAAAACTAAAGCTCGGAGTAAAACAGTATATTCATCTTCTTGAGGAAGCTATAATTCAAAGCCTCACAACCTATCATCTCACATCTTCCCGACTCGAAGGGGCTACTGGTGTATGGCTTGATGTTGGTACTCCCTCTGTCCGAAAAATCTGTGCCATTGGTGTACGGGTTAGCAAATCGGTCAGCATGCATGGTTTTGCATTAAATGTTAACACCGATTTGAGGTACTTTTCCTATATCAATCCATGCGGCTTTCAGGATAAAGGAGTTACTTCAATACAGAAGGAAACAGGTAAAAATATTGATCTGGATGAAGTTAAAGATCTTGTTAAATATAAAATTGCTGAAATCTTTAAGTTAAAACTCAGAAGCTAAAAACCTATTCATAATTTATTCCAGTTCCTTTCTTTTTTATTCGAATTCTATTTTTTATCCAGGAATAGTGGACTCAATTTTATTACTTTTGTAATCGCTTAGAAGAAGCGTTGTGAAAATGACTTTCAACAGGTCTAAGGTGTGGTGCATGGAAAAATACTGGAAAATTAAAGAGAATGGTCTTCGAACCGATGTCGACAAACTGGTATATGAGTTAAATATCAGCTATGTTCTGGCTAATTTGTTGGTTCAGCGTGGTATTAACACCTATGACCATGCCAAAGATTTTTTTCGCCCAAACCTGGAAAACCTTCATGACCCCTTTCTTATGAACGATATGGAGGCTGCTGTCGATCGTCTGAATAAAGCAATTACAGAAAACGAGAAGATACTCATCTATGGCGATTACGATGTGGACGGAACTACCTCGGTAGCCTTAACATATTCTTTCCTGAGAAAATATCATAACAATATTGATTACTATATTCCGGACAGGTATTCAGAAGGCTACGGCGTATCCTATAAAGGCATCGATTATGCCTCTGATCATAAGGTTTCTTTGATTATTGCACTTGATTGCGGCATTAAAGCTGTTGATAAGATAAATTATGCTATCCGGAAAGGGATTGACTTCATCATATGCGATCATCATAAACCAGGAGATAAGTTACCTGCCGCGGTTGCCGTATTGAATCCAAAAAGATTAGACAGCACCTATCCATTCTCTGAACTTTCGGGTTGCGGTGTTGGCTTTAAACTTCTTCAGGCATTTTCCTTACGAAATAATATACCATTCGAAGAGCTTCTTAATTATATCGATTTGCTGGCGGTGAGCATAGCTTCCGATATTGTTTCAATTACTGGGGAAAACAGGATTTTTACTTACTATGGACTGAAAAAACTTGAAGAGAATCCCTGCACCGGCCTTAAAGCGATAAAATGCGTAGCTGGTATCGATGATAAACCAATTACCGTCGAAGACATTGTATTTCGTATTGGCCCAAGAATTAATGCTGCAGGCCGGATGGAATCGGGTAAACAAGCTGTGGATCTCCTGATCTCTGTTAATCCCGATGAAGCATTCGTGCTGTGCGACAAGATTAATACACATAATCAAACCCGCAGGAATATCGATAAAAACATTACCGAGGAGGCGATAAAGGAAATCAAAAGTTTCAATAAGAAATATAAATATTCGACTGTCCTTTATAATCCGGCATGGCATAAAGGCGTTGTTGGCATTGTTGCATCGCGGCTTATTGAGACCTACTATCGCCCTACTATTGTATTAACAGAATCGAACGGATTTGCCACCGGATCGGCTCGCAGTGTCGATGGTTTTGACCTGTATGAAGCTATTAATGAATGCAGCAGCCTGTTGGAAAGTTTCGGAGGCCATATGTATGCCGCCGGACTGACACTAAAAAAAGATAACGTTCAAAAATTACGGGATCGTTTTGAAGAAATAGTACATGAAAGAATAGCCCCCGATCAGCTGGTACCTCAGATTGAGATAGACGGAGAACTGAATTTTGCCGATATAACACCAAAATTCTATCGTATCCTCAAACAATTCGAACCCTTTGGACCCGGGAATATGAATCCTGTTTTTTTTGCTGAAAATGTTGCTGATAATGGACAGGGACGACGTGTAGGAGCAGATGGTGAGCATTTGAAGTTAAACCTCATCCAGGAAGAAAACCCGTTCGACGACATGCCCGCAATTGCGTTCGGACAAGGGAATAAGTTTGAAAAGATCTCCGGAGGAAATACATTCGATATTGCTTACTCTATAACTGAAAATCACTTCCGTGGAGAAACAAAGCTGCAACTGAATATTAAGGATATCAAAACAGACAATTAATACCAGAAACCCCTGTTTTTGGATTCTTTTCTAAGTTCATCCACAATAATCCGCATCTCATTTGAAGGAATCCTTTGCCTAGCAGGATTGTCGAGAATTTCGTTCGTATTTTCCCGTATTTTAGGATACCAGTCGCCCGGATCGGGTAGGTCGTTCTTATATCTTGGAACAATATGCAAGTGTAAGTGGGCTATCGATTGGCCGGCTTCTTCCTTATCTTGTATTGACCAGTTAAAGGCCTCTGCATTAAATACTTTCAAAAGAATGATAGTAACACTTCGTGAAAATAACGTAAACTCGTTTAATTCATCCGCAGGCAATGCTAACAGCGATTCGATATGTTTTATGGGAATTATCAGCGAATGCCCCGGCAGGATAGGAGCAATATTGTAAATAGCCAGAAAATTGGTCGATCTGGCAAATGCAGCTTCACTGATTGTAATCTCACAGAAGGGACATGTCATGCCTAAAGATATGAAATAGTATCTGATATCCGCTCTGCTATATTTTAACTGATAGCTGAAGTTTAAGTTCTGTGCGATGGTTTTTATCTATTTTATTGCCTCCGCTTCCAATTGTATTTTGTTTCGGGTAGAGCAATTGCCCGATCTTCAGACGGCATGAAATTTTATCACCCAAATTCCATTTAGCAAATACCATGAACCTCCATCCTTCGCCATATAACATCTGACTGATCCCAGCTGAATATACCTCCCTTTCAAAAGCATATAATCTGGCTTCAAAATCAACAGCATGAAAATAAGCTGCTCTTAATGCAAATTCAGCAGGAAACTTACGAATATTGACTACGAAATCCTGTGCCAGGTAATATCCATAAGTTTTTGTTTCTCCTTTAATTCCTGCCCTTACAAGTTCAACACGTTGCTCAATCTTTAAACACGAATTCAATGTATATTTACTTTGTATACGGTATTTCTCCCTGGTTATGGGCTGAATTGCCTTACAATGGTTCACTTCAATGCTGTTTTCAGGTTTCTCCTTGTAATTATACCGAAATGAGAACTCTGATGAATTGAGCCTTCTTCCACATTCAAAAAATACTTCATATCCTTCTGAAGGTGCATTTACGCGGTATTTCAGCCAGGGAAAACGGAACAGATCGACAAACATCCGGCACCAGGTAGTTGAATTGTTGAACTCACTCCCGATATAACATCCGTTTTCATTTCCTACAGATGTATTCTCGCCAAAAGCATTCGCAAAATAGGAATAATAACCATAACTATATTGACGATGTATGATTCCAAGCGTTATTTCCGGTTTCAGGTATATAAGCATCCCGTTGAGCATCGCGAAATGGTTATTTGCATAGGCTGATTCTCCAAAGAACTGAGCCCTTCCATACAAAACCTTGTAATCGAGCGACACTCCGAGTAACTTATTGCCTGAAAAAGAGTACGCTTGATATAGATCATCCTCCGGAATACAAGTTTTGTCATATTTCATGTATATTGCGTTTAATCCCAGTTTCAGGCTTTTTGCCGTTAGTTTCAGACTTGATCCAGCTACTGTCTGTTGCAAGGAATTTTCTTTTTCCAGCTCTGACGATGTAGTATGATTTCCAGATTCTGTTAAGCCTGAAAAAAAATTTTCCCCGTAACTGCTATCGGCAAGATTAGCATCGATTCTATGAATTGACCCAAAAGATGAAAATGAAATTTTGTCGTTACCAATCGTAAATGCGATACCGCGAAGGAATCTGTTTTCGTCAACGGAGTTATTGCTCTGGAATAGTTCAGCATTTTTAAATATTCGTTCAGTACAGGCAGTTTTCCCGGAAGAATATCCATTCCACATCAGCACTCCCTGACCTTGTCTCACCTGGTAATCACCTAAAATCACATTCCTGATGAATGATGAGTTATTTTTAAAAGAGCCATAAGCAGTAGTATAATCGAACCCCTGTTTATTGCTGCCATGAAAAAAATCTTCTCCAGCATCCTTTTCCATAATAATTGCTGTATTGAAGATTCTATTGAAAGTAAGATTATATTTCAGCATTATTTTATCCGGGGAACCCATGTATTGTACCTGGTTTTTATCTGAAGCCATAACGGTATCAGCCAACCTTCGGTATCCTTCCTGAAGCTCAAACAATCGTTGATAACGTATCGCAATCTTATGTGCCGGAGACCTTACTATTTTTCTTAATGGCAGATTCCTTGGTTCAGGCGGTAAGCATACTACACACTGTTGAATACGATCCAGATCCACCTGACGAAAACCCGGTATATACAGTAATTCATATAACGACAGAAAGGGACCTTTCCTATTCCGGTAATCAATAATTGCGGCGATCTGATATCCTGAAAGTATATTCAATGAACAAAACTGTTCTTCACTTGCTGAGTTGATGTTTAGAGGAATATCCGGACAGGTTAAGTTTTCTTCAAGTGTTTCAGCTATATCCTCATTCATGCCCTGCGCTTCAGCATGGTTTTCTATCATGTCCTCGATATACTGTACAGAGGGATTTTGATTTTCCTGTCCGGCAACAGAAGTCCCAACATAATCTATCCCATACAGGAAAGCAATTATAGCCAAAGTATGCCTGTTCATTTAATGAATATTATAAGTTAACGTAAAAGAAGATGATATACCCAACACCTGATGCTGGTCAAAACCCAGGTCGATGCGGATATTTGTGAGGTTTAATCCAACTCCATAGGAATAGCAAAGCCTGTCGGGAAACCGGACACCAGCACGAACCGTAAAAGAATTGCATAACCGGTACTCTGCTCCCAGGGCATAATTCAGTTCTTTGAACTCGTCCCAGCATAGTTTTGCAGCCATGCAATACTGTTGATTTTCAGCATAAGAAATTCCAACCTGAAGGCTTGTGGGAGCCAAGCCGGGGTTTGAATGTTGATATAATCTCCCTGCAGGATTGATGGCGACTATCCCAACGAAAAGTCGCTGGAAAGGATTTACTATTATTCCCGCATCACCACTTATGGATGAAGTATTCCTGTGTATCGATTCTATCGCGACACGACAATATTGCATTTTGATCCCTACCCCGGCCCAGGGAGCTATTTCAAGACCGTATGAAACAGCAAGTGAGCTGTAGTTGAGATATTTTTGACCTAGATAGCTGACTGCCGGTAAAAAGGTTCCGTGTTGTGTATAATAAGTCCCTGAGAGCCTGCATTCACCGAGTTCAGGAAGCATATACCGGTCATAATAGCTGATTGTAACAGAGTGTATGTTGCATCTGGCCAATGCAGCCGGATTGATCATCCAATACCCACTATACCAGGAAGAAATATCAGCCCCCGATAAGGCGATATTCCGGGCAGAAATCGTCTCAGCAGGCTGAGCATAAGTATTTCCAATAATCAATGGAATACAGATTAAAATTATTGCGCCTGAACGTACAGTATACATACTAAAATTGAATTACCTAACCTGACTCCTATCCTTGAAAAGGAACCAGAACTTATAAAATACTAACTGAAAAAATTAATTTGTCTTAAACTTAAACTTAATTTCCCTTAACTCTTTATTCGCATCAGTAATTTTTTTCTTCAACCCTTCTTTATAAGATCCAAGCCTGTCCGAAAGCTCTTCATCCGAAAGCGACAGTATCTGTGCTGCCAGAATCGCTGCATTTTGTGCTCCATCAATTCCAACAGTGGCTACAGGTATACCCGGAGGCATCTGTACAATGGCCAGCAGGGCATCCAGTCCATCGAGACTCGCTTTAACAGGAACTCCAATAACAGGTATATTTGTCATTGAAGCGATAACCCCGGGAAGATGAGCAGCCATGCCAGCTGCGGCAATAATGACTTTTATTCCCCGTCCCTTGGCATTTTTTGCAAAACTCTCAACCTCTTCCGGAGTGCGATGCGCAGAAAGAGCATTTATTTCAAATGGAATTTGCATCTCATCTAAAAATTCTGCTGCTTTCCTCATAATAGGTAGATCTGATGTACTACCCATGATTATGCTGACAACTGGAATCATGCGTTGTGAAAGATTTCTGATGTTGCCTGATCAATATATTATCTAAACACAAATATATTCCATTCAGGAATACATAACCATCTCTTTGATAAAGATTATTAACTTATTATTAACGGTTTTCTCCGATAGGCTCAGTGATGAATTATTGTCTGTCGCTAAATAAACTGAACAATGTATAGATTACCTTTATGTATTTAGTTTCCTGTTGAATATTCTTGATCTGTTTTTCTTAATTTCGTAACCGACAACTGGTAAATACAGCATGGATACCATAAGCATTCACGACAGTACCTTCAGCATTTTCCTTCAACCCGGGGAAATTCAGGATACTGTGGCAAGAATTGCCAGGCAGCTAAACAACGATTTACATGATAAAGATGTAATCTTCCTGGTCATTTTAAACGGTTCATTCCTTTTCGCTGCTGATCTTCTAAAAAATTACCATCACAGTTGCAGGATCTCCTTTGTAAAAATATCATCGTATGAAGGTATCAATAATGAAGGGAGGATGAAGGAATTAATAGGCATTAATGAAATTCTGGAGGATAAGACTGTAGTAATAGTAGAGGATATCGTTGATACAGGTAATACGCTTGATTGCGTAATTAACCAGGTTAAAGAAAAGCATCCGGCGGAATTAAAAATTGTGACCTTATTACTTAAACCTGAAGCATATGAGTATCCTCATAAAATTGATTATATTGGCTTCAGGATACCCAACCGTTTTGTGGTTGGATATGGACTTGATTATGATGGTTTTGGAAGAAATCTGCCAGGGATTTATTCTCTCGTGGAATAGATGATTTGTCGATTCAGTAATAATAAATATTAACTTGTGATTTATGTTGAACATTGTACTATTTGGTCCTCCGGGAGCGGGAAAAGGAACCCAGGCAGCAAAACTGCTGGAAAAATATAAGTTGGTACACCTCTCTACCGGTGATATTTTACGATCAGAACTGGCCAACAGAACAAAACTCGGACTGGAAGCCAGGAAATATATGGACAAAGGGGAACTTGTACCTGATGCAGTAGTAATTAAGATGATCGAAGGCAAGATCAATAATAATCCAACAGCAAAGGGATTTATTTTTGATGGGTTTCCGAGAACGAAAGCCCAGGCAAAAGCGCTCGATGATTTGCTTAAGAAAAAAAATACACCTATCACGATGATGCTTGCCCTGGAGGTTGAAAAAGAAGAACTTATTAAGAGGTTATTACTTCGCGGTAAAGAATCGGGACGAAGTGATGATCAGGATAAATCCATTATTGAGAATCGTATTAAAGTATATAATAAAGAAACTACTCCTCTCAAAGATTATTACCATGCACAAAAAAAATATCGCGGGATACAAGGCATGGGATCTGTTGCAGAAATATTCGACAGGCTCTGTAAAGCTATTGATGAGGTAAGCTAATTTCAGATGCCCGAATCGAATTTCGTTGATTATATCAAGATTTTTTGCCGATCGGGAAAAGGAGGTCCGGGTTCGGCTCACCTGCACAGGGCAAAATACATCCCGAAAGGAGGCCCCGATGGAGGCGACGGCGGACGTGGCGGAAATATTTATATTAAGGGTAATAGTAATTTATGGACGCTTCTCCATCTCCGGTATATGAAACATGTGTTTGCAGGTAATGGTAAAGCCGGGAGTTCAAACCAGAAAACAGGCGCCGATGGTTCGGATATAACGATAGAAGTACCCCTGGGAACTATTGTTAAATCAGAGGCCGACAACAAAATTCTCGCTGAAGTAACAGAACATGATGAGGTAAAAATACTGCTGAAGGGAGGTCGTGGCGGACAGGGAAATGTGCATTTCAAATCATCGACCAACCAGACGCCCCGTTATGCACAGCCTGGAGAACCGGGTATTGAAGCTTACTTGTTTTTCGAGCTGAAAGTGTTGGCCGATGTGGGCCTTGTAGGATTCCCAAACGCGGGTAAATCTACCTTGCTATCGGCTGTATCAGCTGCGCGTCCGAAAATAGCCGATTATGCATTCACAACCCTCGAACCCAGTGTCGGGATTGTTCCCTACCGTGAAAATCTTTCATTCGTCATGGCCGATATTCCTGGCATTATTGAAGGCGCTTCAGAAGGGAAAGGGTTAGGTACCCGATTTCTGAGGCACATCGAACGGAATTCTGTCTTGCTTTTTACTGTGCCGGCAGATAGCGAGGATATAAAAAGAGAATACCGTATACTTATATCAGAACTTGAAAAATACAATCCTGAATTGCTCGATAAGAAGAGGGTACTGGCCATAACCAAGGCAGATCTTCTTGATAACGAACTGGTTGAAGAAATTGAATCGCAGTTGCCTTCTGTGCCGTGGGTTTTTATTTCCTCGGTGGCTAACTACAATCTTGACAAACTGAAGAGTATTCTTTGGCGACAGCTAACTTCTTAGATAAATACATACAAATACATAATGAATCATATCCAGAATAGCGAATGAAATTTAAATTTTGTTTCAATTCCAATATATGATCGACAAACTGGATGTTCTTGATACCCGACTATTTCTTTGGTTGAACAGTCACCATTCTCCTTTCTGGGACCAGTTCATGTATTTTGTTTCCGGCAAAGCAGAATGGATCCCTCTCTATCTTATTCTTGCAGCTTATATTATTTATCGTTATAAGTTTCAAAGTATACTGATCCTGATCGGGGCAATTATTGCTGTATCTGCTGCTGACCAACTGGCAGTGCATGCTTTTAAAAATGTATTCGAACGACTTCGCCCCAGTCAGGATCCGGAAATTGCATCCCTGGTCCATATCGTAAACAATTACCGTGGTGGCTTATATGGTTTTGTTTCTAACCATGCAGCCAATACATTTGCATTAGCCACATTTTTAATCCTGTTGATTAAGAATAAATGGTTCAGGCTATTTATACTTTGCTGGGCGTTACTGGTATCGTACAGCAGGATTTATCTGGGTGTGCACTATCCGGCTGATATTTTAGGAGGCGCTCTGCTCGGAATGCTTATAGCCTGGATGGTATGGATTGGTTTAGAGCTAAAAACCCAGGTCTAATCAACCTGTTAATAGTAAATAGTAAAAGGCTGTAAATGGTTGACCGCCATATCTACAGCCTTTTTACGTACCGATAAAACTCCGTTTTTAAAAAGAATTAACTTCTTAAAAATTGTATCCAAAAAAACAACAGTTTTTTTAACCTTGCATATTTATGGGCTTACCAGGTGTTCATAAGGCTGAAAATGGAAATACAGGGGTGAAATTTTAAATAGCGGGGTAAATTTAAAATGACTGCCTCATTGGAAAGCCCTAAATCAGGTATCATTAATTTTTCTACATTTGTTTTTCCTAAGTACTCCTAATGGACCTGAATCAGAAAATACCTGGCTACATTACAGAAAAAAAGAATATTGTCCAACTAATTCTGTTCACGGCATTTTTTGCACTTATCTTCATCAATATATATTCACCTTTCGAAGTTGATACTGGCATTTCAAAAAGTGCTGCAAAAATATTCAAGATCGGAAATTCAGATCTCCTGCTGTTAATTTCTTCCAGTATCATCATTCTTACTGGTGTGTTGGTTGTAGTTGTGAGCCGGATTATCCTGTACCAGATTACAAAACATAGAGGCAGTATTACGCTTGGAAGATATTTCCTGTGGATAGCAGCAGAAGTTTTCTGTATGTCGATGTTCTACGTTCTTTACGAAATCAAATTGCTGGACGATCCTCGTCCATTCTGGAATGCTTATAAAGTATCGATCCGGAATACTGCCCTTGTTCTTCTTTTGCCATACTCAATAAGCTGGCTTTATTTTTCCTGGATCGATAAAAACAAAATGCTTGAAAAGCTCAGGCTGAGTGCCGATATTCAGCCTGATTCGAAAGATATGATCGTTTTCAGCGATGAAAAAGGAACCATGCGCCTCTCTCTGAAATTTGCTGATCTACTTTATCTCCAGGCAGCCGATAACTATGTAACGATTGTATATATAAATAAGGACAAACTTTCCAAATATATGCTCCGTTCTTCCCTTAAGCTTATTGATGATGAACATAAAAATTTCCCGTTGATACGCTGCCATCGCTCCTTTATGGTGAATTTCGATAAGGCAAAGGTCATTCGCAGAGAAAAAGACAGCCTGCGGATTGAGCTCGATTCACCTATACATGTTGAAATTCCTGTCTCGAAGACTTTTATGGAAGATGTGTTCAAAGCATTTGGCCATACAATGGTGTAAATAAAAAGCTGGCTTCAAATTATCTCGCCTATTTAACTCTGCGATCGTTGTTACGATATAACCAATATTCCCGCTTTCCACTTAAAATACTCTATCTTTATGCGACTATAACTATTGAATCACCATGCAAATGATGCCTTCAGATATGATTCTCCCAGCCGTTCTTGAGGAAAATTTCCTGATCACCTCCGCCGAGTGCGATCATACCCGGAAACTCAAGCTAAGTGCTCTTGTCAATATCTTTATCCAGATTGCATGGCACCATGCTGAAAAGCTGGGCTTCGGCATTGACTTTTTACACTCGCACGGGTTAGTGTGGATGTTGTCAAGATTGCAACTTAAAATCGATATGCTTCCTCCCTGGAATGAAACCATTTCGGCTTCTTCCTGGCCTAAAGGAATTCGCCGGTTGTTTTATTTGCGTGATCTGCATTTTCATGATAATAAGGGAAATTCAATTGTTCAGGGAACCTCCGAATGGCTCATGATCGACATTAATGCCCGCAGACCAAAATTATATCAGCCCGAGAATAATATTTTCAGACAAAACCTCGACCGGCATGCTCTTTCAAACGAAATTGAAACACTGGAAATGCCTTCGGAACAACCTGAGCTGTTTAACAGACAGGTACTATATAGCGATATTGACCTGAACCATCACCTGACCACTACCCGTTATATCGACTGGATGATGGATACCTTTTCACCTGAATTTATCTCTGATAATCAACCTTCAGGAATGGTGCTGAACTTTATTCGCGAAGTACCTTACAGTACTCAGGTAGTTATCAGGCGGTATAATGAGGAGAGGCACAACTTATTCGAATTTGTATCACCCGATAATCAAGTGGTATATTTTAAGGCGAAGGTTGAGTTTTAAGAGTATCATAAAGAATATTTTATAGTTATCTTTTAAACATTCCGCATTTAATGCGGAATCCAGATTCTCTTCCCCCTGGATTCCGCGTCTTGCGAGGAAAGTCTCAATATCTATTCAGTAATAGATGTTGCTAATTTTCTTTATTCCACAACAAGTTTTATTGATGCACTCGTCCCCATCGATTGATTCTCAGGTCTGAGAACATAGTAGTACACTCCCCTTTCCCATTCTTCTGTGTTTATTACTAATTCACCATGAAGCGAGGCGGAATGATCCATCCGTTGGCTATAGAATTTTCTCCCTTCCTGAGAATAGACCTCTAGTATAATATTATTGGCCGACGACAATGAATATGTAATAGTAGCCTTGCTGTTGCAAGGATTTGGATAAATGGCGAGTTGATTGATAACTGATGATTGCTCCATATTCATGTACGGATCATGAATGTTACTGAAGAGCTTGATCAATTCAATCCCGTCGCCGGTTCCAAGATTCCTTGTATATTGCATATCGATAACATTATTCCAATGCTCATGAACACCCAGACTACCGATAGGAGTACCGGTAGCATCCGGATCGTATACGAAATTTTCCGGCCACCAATCGGAGCTGGCTGCCTGGTGCAGGTAATCGTCCACACCATTCCACTGTACGTAAGTGTATCGTGGAGGATTTGATGAAGAACTTGCCGTTGTAAATTCTTTCTGCATTATATCAAGGCCTACTGATTCTATAGCCACCGGATCAAGTGAAACCAAAATAGATGAACACCAATCATCATTGAATGGCACGGTAGTAAACTTTTCCGGCTTTTGGTGTTCATATGAAGTCGTCCACAAAGCATCCATAAAGTAGATCAACGATTTTCCTCCAAGATCTTTATCTGCCATCAGGTCAACAAATACACGATACAAATTATATCCTTGGCGCAAAGGATCATTATCGGGTTTCATAAGCCCTTTATGTAACTCCCATGAATGATCTGTCGTGTTGCATCCGAAGTAATTTTTTGCAAACATAGTAACACCACCCCAGCGGTGACCTTTCATCGATGGAATATTTACCATATAGTCGGCATCCATCATTTCCTGAAAGAATGTGTGCGTGGTAATATCTGTCATCACGGAACCTGAATCGGAATAAATAATTCCGGGTTCATCATCGGGTGTTAACTTGTACCTGCCTGTGACATTACCCTGCGAGGTATAGTTAACAGCGGGGAATTCGGCATAACATTTATCAAAGATTGTATTCCAGATATCGCACATCGGATCCCCTACATATATATTTTCCTGGGGAACCCCTGCTTCATTAATAAGCTGCCTGAGCATGGCCAGTATGGTCTGAGGAGATGTGTCAAATTCAATTCCTATGTTGTCTGGCATATGCCCATCGGATCCGGCACCGCTCCATGCTGTTACAGCATTAATTTTCAGAAAGATCGTTTCATTGTCAATATATCCTGTATCAGGTTTTCCGTGGTTTGTATTATAATAACGGAATATGGCATCCCATGCATCGGGGAGATTATCTTCACCGGATATTTCTAACAATGCATCCGATAGCATTTTATCCACGGTATCCTGGTTGCAATTCACATCGAGCCAGTATGCATCGGAATGACTGCTGTTTGTGCAGTTCTCATTGGTTGCTTCGCTGTTATACACCCATACAACTCTTCCCGGGAAAATACCTTTTGGTTCTCCGATAGGTTCATTAGGGCCTAACGGATCTGTAAACTTCTCAGTCGGCCCCATGTTGTTTGTTGCATCAGCATTGGAAGCATTATGGATCAGTGCCCGGGAACTAAAAAATCCAGCAATTAAAAGACTTATTAAAGCATATTTAAAGCGCTTTTCACGTATTCGTGAATATGCTTTTTTAAAGAAAAGAACCGAACCGGCTAACGATACAATGTATGCCAGGAAGGCATAGGCCAATGGCATAGTAGCTTTCATACAAGGATAGCTGGCACGACTGGGTTTCGGAATAACCCGTATAAAAAACCATACCAGCGAGAAAAATCCTGCTAATAAAAAGAGTATTTTATAAAACCCTCTTGTTTTATTGAAGCCTAATACCTTACCCGTACCGGGGCATTTTTTAATCAGATCATATACGCGCATAGGAAGGAGATAAATTATTATGCTAAAGTAATGAAATAAGTACTCGTATATTCCCATGGTGAGCCAATAAAATTTATTACGTATTAACCTTTGGCTGGCTGTCATAAATTATGATAACTGCCAGTGCGTGTTGGAATATTTTAAAACATGGCTTAATTAATCATAATTGAGACTTACCGGCAACTGTCCATTAACGAACAACCAGTGTCTAAAAACAGACAATCTTTATTGGATCAGATTTTGTTATCTTATTGATTATTTGATTGTTACCTACAAATGGCCTGGAATATGAGTAATTCAAGAGGCCAATCTGAATGCGTGTATATGATGAAGAATTCTTTATTACTCGTAACGTGTTTAATAATACCTTCCGGTATGCTCTTTGGGCAACAGCGAACATATACCGCAGCACGCCTGCAATCGGAAGCTCCAAGGATTGACGGAATAATCGACGAGGCCGCCTGGAATGTCGCTACATGGGAAGGCGACTTTATTCAGCGCCAGCCCTATGAAAAGCAAAAACCTTCGCAACCCACAGAATTTAAAATCATCTACGATGATAATAACCTGTATGTCGCTATTAAGGTTTACGACTCGGCGCCCGATAGTATTATAAAGCGTATGACACGCCGAGATGGGTTTGAGGGAGACCAGGTGGAAATAAGTTTTGATAGTTATAACGATAAAAAAACAGCGTTCACATTTAGTGTTAATGCTTCAGGAGTAAAAGGCGACCAGGCCATTACCTATGATGGAAATAGCTGGGATCCAAGCTGGGATCCGATTTGGTATGTAAAAACGAGTATTAACAATGAAGGCTGGGTAGCCGAAATGCGTATTCCTCTTACACAACTAAGGTTTAGTAAGGAACCGGAACTTATTTGGGGACTTCAAGTCCGCCGGTATCTTTTCCGTAAAAGCGAATTTTCATGCTGGCAATTTATTTCACCAAATGCATCAGGATGGGTACACAATTTCGGCGAGCTAAATGGTATAAAGAATATTATTCCCCGGAAACAAAGAGATTTGACTCCCTATATACTCGGAAAATACGAGACCTATGAACGCGATAGCGAAAATCCATATGCCGATGGTAACGAATTTGGAGGTTCGATCGGTTTGGATGGTAAATTTGGCCTGACAAGCGATCTTACGATGGACTTCTCAATCAATCCTGATTTCGGACAGGTTGAAGCCGACCCCTCAGAGGTTAATCTGTCAACTTACGAGACCATGTTCTCAGAGAAACGTAATTTCTTTATTGAGGGTAAGAATATCCTAAGTCACCAGATTGTTGGCGGCGGAGGAAATCTTTCGCTGGATAATCTCTTCTATTCAAGACGTATCGGAAGATACCCGGGTTTTTATCCCGATGTTGATGAGGATAATAATGAATATGTTAAGATGCCTATAAATACTACTATTCTGGGAGCATTCAAAGTCACCGGGAAAACCAAGGAAGGCCTGTCTGTTGGTATGCTGGAAAGTATTACCCAGCAAGAAAAAGCGCAGGTTTCACGCAGTGGTGTTGATACTGAAGAAACCGTTGAGCCTTTTACCAACTATTTTGTGACTCGCCTGGAAAAGGACATGAATAATTCAAATACCCAGATCGGGGCTATTATAACGGCAACCAATCGAAATCTGTCTTCCGAGGATTTGATTAATTCGATGCATAAAGCTGCTTATACCGGAGGTATAAACCTTGGCCACCAGTGGAAAGATAAAACGTACTACCTAAATTTCAATATGGTGATGAGTCAGGTACAGGGAAGTACTGATGCAATTTATGAAACTCAGACCAATGCTCCGCATTTTTTCCAACGTTCCGATGCCGGTTATTTTGAAGTGGATTCAACCAGGAAAAGTCTTACCGGTCAAGGTGGAACTATTCAGATCGGTAAGGCCGGTAATAGCAAGTGGATGTTCACAAACTGGTATACCTGGCGCTCTCCGGGCCTTAACCTGAATGATATCGGGTATATGAGAAGCAACGATGAAATTCAGGAAGTACTTTGGGTAGGGTATTATGAATCAAAACCTGTATGGATCTTCCGGCATTTCAACTTGAATTTCAATGAATGGTACGGGATGACTTTTGGATTGGATAAGCGTTACTTCGGGGGGAACGTTAACGCCTTTTTTGAGTTTAAAAACTATTGGTCGACGGGTTGGGGAGTATCCCGCGACAGCAGATCACTTTCTACCGATGCATTACGGGGAGGGCCTTCATTGCTATATGATGGGTTTACCGAATATTGGTGGAATATTTCTACCAACTCCCTTTCCAAATTAAGACTAAACATATATTATAACGGAGGTAGCAGGGATTATGGTTCCGACTGGTATAATAATGTTGGTGCCAGTATCTATTGGCGTGTTTCAGATGCTTTCAATATGTCGGTTGAACCAGGCCTGAGAAAAAGAATGGATAAAATTGCCTACGTCAATAATATCGATGATATTGACCCGGTCAGGTACATCCGTGGAGAGTTACATCAGACAGAAACTTTCCTCACCCTTCGGTTTACCTATAATATAACCCCCGATTTTACCATCCAATACTACGGCATGCCATTTATCTCGGCAGGTAAATATGGCCGTTTTAAACAAATTGCCGATCCTCACGCAAAAGATTTCAATAAACGTTATGTTAGCTATACGGCAGATCAGATTGAATATAGCGCTGCCGATAATGTTTACCAGGTTGATGAGAACAGCGATGGTATAACAAATTACAGTTTTGATAATCCCGATTACAATTACATGGATTTCAACTCAAATCTTGTTGTACGTTGGGAATATCAACCAGGATCAACTCTGTACCTTGTCTGGACTCAACATCGAAATTACACCGATTCAAGAGGGACCTATTCATTCAGTGAGGATTCTGAAGATCTCTTCGGAGAAACCTACCCGCATGATGTATTCCTGATAAAACTATCGTACCGATTCGGGCTATAATTGTAAAAACAACTTCAGCAATCAACTGCCAAGTTCAATCCTGTCAAGCCAGAATACTCCTTCCGATGCCTGTATATTTGTACCGGCATTGATGAATACAAGTATTTTTTTTATTCTCTGAATATCAACTCCCATGGTGGAATTTGTTGTTGACCCCAGTTTATTATTAAAATCATAGGTATAGGTATGGGGTTGATCATCCTTTAATATTTCTTCTTCTCCAATAACAAATGGCTCTACATCGGAACGGTTCCCGTCTTCATCTTCAAGCATGATGGTCAGGGTCAGCAATTCTGAGCTTTCGTTTGCTATTAATTTTACTGAACAATGTGTACGTTGTATCAGATTACAGGCACTATCGAGTACAAATTCTAAATGCGGCGACTCCTCGGGATTGCTGATTTTGTATTCAATCCTGGTGGTGCCGGAATGAAACACCTGCTTCGGCTCATCTTTCCTGCATGCTGTTGATAAGGACAGGATACAGGCAACAAACAGAATAATATGCTTACTACTCATCATAGGTCATTTCAATTATATTTCCATTTCCCGGTACAGTTTGCCAGGTACCAATTTCACTCTCATCGCCTGTAATGATCAAGGCGCTTTCAGGTGGTGTAATTACTTCAACTGTCAGTTCACTTGTGTATGAGTCGTTTTCGTATGATTGTACCACTGAAACAATACCGGATGTTGTACCCCAGTTCACTATTACTCTTTTAGTTCCCTGTCCTGAAACAATCGTAACGCCTTCGGGGAAAGACCATGTATAAGTGGCTCCATTGAATTCATTAATGCTAAACTGTATTCCTTCCTGGTATGCATTTACCTCTTCAGGACCAGTAATCGGTTCCTGCATAAATCGTTGATATACCCTGACATATTCAACTTCCATGGTTTGTGGAAAGATGGCGGTATCAACACCCTGTATGCCGCCCCAGGTACCTCCAACCGCAATGTTCATCAAAAGATGGAATCGCTTATCGAAGGGCCAGACTGCCGAACCGGTATGGTAATTTGGGTAGAAGAAAAATACCGAATCATCGGCAATAAAATGGATTGTGTCCTTGCCCCATTCAATGGCATAGGTGTGAAATGCTTCGCTGACATCACTGAAATAAATATTATCTCCACGTTGTGTACCCAACATGCCATTGTAAACCTGTGTATGTATGGTACCATGAACATTCCCCATATCATAACCGACATGTTCCATGATATCAATCTCACCGCTATTGGGCCAGCCTCCATATGCCCAATCGGTAGGGAGCATCCAGATGGCAGCCCATGTTCCGCGACCTTCAGGTAGTTTGGCACGTACTTCTATTCTTCCGTAAAGCCAGTCTCCCTTGCCCTTGGAAATAACCCTGGCAGAAGTATATTCATTGCCACCATAGGATTCTCTGATAGCAGTGATTATCAATTTCCCATCTTCTACCCTCGCATTTTCCAGGCGGTCGGTATAATACTGCAGTTCCTGGTTACCCCATCCGCTACCTCCAAGATCATACCCCCACTTTGCATTATCGGGTTTACCGGCATACTCGAATTCATCGGACCACATAAGATAGTAATTCCCAGATTGTGCAGATATCTGATTATAAGTAATGAACAACAAGCAACATACAACCGAATACCAGGTAAAACATAATCGCATAGCTGTCAGAATTTTTGGTGATAATTCATACTAAAACTCAAGCAAGTTACCTTTTCAGGTGAGTATCACCAAAATTCTCACCTCATCAAAAATTCATCATGCATGATAGCACATTAAATCATGGCATCATTCACCGACGCACATTTATTCCCGGAATACCTGGATGATAAATACTAAACAGAGACAGATACCTTATACCTTGGCAGAAAGCTTTTCTTTGATCTTAGTTTCGATTTCTTCGGCCAATTCCGGGTTATCATTCAGCAATGCTTTTACAGCGTCACGCCCCTGGCCCAACCGTGTATCGCCATAGCTGAACCATGATCCGGATTTTTTTACGATTTCGAGTTCGGTTCCAAGGTCAATTATTTCACCAAGCCGCGAGATACCTTCTCCAAAAAGTATATCGAATTCTGCTTTGCGGAACGGAGGGGCAAGTTTATTCTTGACGATCTTTACACGAACCCGGTTCCCGAAAGCTTCTTCACCCTCTTTCAGCTGACTTATCCTCCGTATATCGACACGGGTGCTGGCATAAAATTTCAAAGCATTGCCGCCAGTAGTAGTTTCCGGATTGCCGAACATGACGCCTATCTTTTCACGTAACTGATTGATAAACATACAGCACGTATTCGTTTTATTAATATTGGCAGTAAGTTTTCGTAAAGCCTGTGACATGAGACGGGCTTGCAAACCCATTTTAGAATCGCCCATTTCACCTTCTATTTCGGCCTTGGGAGTCAGTGCTGCTACCGAATCAATTACTATGATATCGATAGCCCCTGAACGTATCAGGTGATCGGCTATTTCAAGAGCCTGTTCTCCATTATCGGGTTGTGAAATAAACAGATTTTCCACATCGACTCCAAGCTTTTGAGCATAGAACCTGTCGAAGGCGTGTTCTGCATCGATAAAAGCTGCTATTCCTCCTGTTTTTTGCGCATTTGCAATAGCATGAATAGCCAGGGTTGTTTTCCCTGAAGATTCGGGACCAAAAATTTCAATCACCCTCCCCCGCGGGTAACCATTTACACCAAGTGCAAAATCAAGAGCAATGGAACCACTGGGTATCGAAGGTACATTTTCGATCGCATGGTCACCCAGCTTCATAATTGTACCTTTACCATAGTCCTTCTCGATTTTACCTAACGTTAACTCTAACGCTTTGAGTTTTTCCTTTCGGATGTCTGTGTTGATTTGTTCCTTTGCCATGACAACGGTTTATTTAAATTAAAAAATGCCAAATGTTGATTAGTTATTAATCAAACATCGGCATACAAAATAATGAATATACAATCAACCTACAAGAGAAACGATAAACTATATTTATCAACTTCTGTGAACTTTACCTGATACCCAATTCATCAAGTATTTGCCGGGCATGATCTTTCGTGTCGACCTTGGTGATCACTTTAATGACTGTCCCTTCCTCATCGATTACATAGGTTGTCCGTAGTACTCCTTCGTAAGATTTTCCATACATGCTTTTTGTGCCCCATGCCCCATATTGTTTAAGTATGGTTTTCTCCTCGTCGGCAATAAGATGAAAGGGCAGACTGTATTTAGTCCTGAACCTGACATGCGATTTTTCACTATCAGGACTTACCCCGATTACCTCAAAACCATACCTGAGCAAACTTGCGTAATTATCACGAAGGTTGCATGCTTCGGCTGTACATCCAGGTGTGTCATCTTTTGGGTAGAAATAGAGAATTATCTTCTTTCCCTTGAAATCAGCCAGTTTTATGGTCTTTCCTTCCTGATTTTTTGCGCTGAATTCGGGAGCTTTTTGACCCTCTTTTATGAATGCCATATTCTTTTAGTTTTGTTTAACATTAAACAATTTTGTTTATACAAAGTTCATTTCAGGTCTTTCGTGCTCTCAGTATTTCCCGTTTCCCGGGAGGTCCCGGAAGTCTTTCGACAAGAAAGCCGGCCCGCTGCATTCTTCTCCGCACTTCTCCTTTCGCGCAATAGGTTACTAAAACCCCTTCCTTTGATAAACAATTGAACATCTGAATAAATATTTTCTCAGTCCAGAGTTCTGGTTGAACAAGCGGGGCAAAAGCATCGAAATAGATCAGGTTATATACATCGGTCAGCTCAATATCGGTTAGCGAACATTTTGTTTTATGCAGATGAAATCCTGCCGAGATCTCATTACTAATCTCCCAGGGAACACTATGCATCAGCCTGTGAATTTTACCACACTCTTCTTTATTTCCCAGGTACTGCGCATAATTTAATTGCTTTATTATCTCCCACTCCAAAGGAAATAATTCAATTCCATGATAAAATACGGTTCCTTTTCTATTCATTTCAAGGTGCGTAAGCAAGGCATTTAATCCAGTACCAAATCCAATCTCCAGAATTTTCAGCTCGGTCCGGCCCATGAACTGTAAACCTGATTTTATGAATACATGCATCGATTCCTGTACAGCTCCGTTTATACTGTGAAAATGCTCATTCAATTCAGGCACAAACAGGGTCGAGGAACCATCGGCTGTTGTTTTAAGTACTGTATTCATTCTTTTTCGAGGCGATTCAGTAAGTTAGCAAATGTAATAAATGCAATACCATACTGATCCGAAAAATAATCCATATCGATATGGATGCATTTTATGCATCGATTGAGCAACGTGATAATCCTCAACTTCGCGGTAAGCCTGTTGCTGTCGGAAGTGAAATGCCCCGCGGTGTGGTTGCGGCGGCAAGCTATGAAGCAAGAAAATATGGAGTGCATTCTGCAATGCCCTCGGTAACTGCAAGGAAAAAATGTCCGGCTCTTATTTTTATCCAGCCTCGTTTCAATGTTTATAAACAGGTATCACAAACAATCCATCAGGTTTTTCATGAATTCACCGACCTTGTTGAGCCTCTTTCGCTGGATGAAGCCTTTCTGGACGTTACCTCCAATAAAAAAAATAATCCTCTAGCACGGGATATTGCAAAAGAAATTAAAGTGTTGATCCGTGAGAGAACCGGATTAACAGCTTCTGCCGGTATTTCAATCAATAAATTCCTGGCGAAAATCGCTTCTGATTATAAGAAACCCGATGGTCTCTTTGTTATCAGGCCTGAAGATGCTGAGGCCTTTGTCGAAAAACTTGAAATTGAAAAATTCTTCGGGATCGGACGTGTAACAGCAGAGAAAATGCATAAGATGGGCATTTATACAGGGAAAGATCTGAAAGCCTATTCCCTCGAAGAACTTGTCCGGTTATTTGGTAAAACCGGAAGTTTTTATTACAACATAGCCCGTGCTATTGATGACAGGCCCGTAGACCCAAACCGTTCCCGAAAATCGATCGGTACTGAATATACCTTTGAAAGAGACCTGCAGGGAATCCAGGAAATCCTTTTTGAACTCAGGAATGTAGAAAACGAGCTGGTACGCAGGATGCAGAAAAGCGGGTCAAAGGCAAGAACACTGACGCTGAAAGTAAAGTTTGAGGATTTTGAACAGATCACCCGGAGTAAAAGCCTGCACGAAGCTTTCACCCAGGAATCGATCCATGAAACCTCGGTTGAATTAGCTTCGGTAGTGGATTATAAAAACAAGGGCGTGCGACTGCTGGGATTGAGCCTCTCAAATTTTGATGTTCCCGAGCCGCCGGAATCGTATCAGCTTGAGATCAATTTCAGGTAGCCAACATGAGTATTGTTTTCTTAAGAATAGCTGAAAAAAAATGGAGCCCGGTGGGCTCCATCCAGGAATACACTGTAAATGGCGTTCACCCTTGGGCAAGACCCAAGACCCTAAAAAGAATTTTACCCTGTGCCAAGAGCACAGGGTGTTCTATCCCGACTAGCTTCGCTGTCGGGATTAATTCGACTTACAATTTTCATATCATGATATTCATGAAAATTGAGTCTCATTAATGAATTTTATCAGAATGCAGCCGGATTTACTATGCTGCTTCTTATAAAGATCGATGACATAATAGCAGACAGAACTATGTAAACAACTATAATAACCAGAAGGCTAATTACAAAGTATGTTGTTGTCTTGTCATCGGGTGATTTTTTCATCGGTTTTAAACCCACATAGAGCAGGTACAAACCGTATAAACCAGCCAAACCAGGAAGAATCCTTAATGAAGGAAGCAAATACAGGATCCCGGCAACCATGCTTGGAGTATAAGAATAGGCAACAAGTGCGAACGATTTGTCAAAGTTCTTCTCAGCACCAAAGTTGGTAGCCAATAAATCGATCACAAAGGCCGATATATAAACTCCTGCAACCATATTAACAAACATGATTATAGCCCATTTGATTCCCCATGATAAGCCTGCTACATGGCCGATAAAGGGCACTCTGTATCCGATGAGGCCATACCCGATAAAGGCAGCAATGGTCGGAATTAAAGCCAGGGGAATGAGGTACGTCGTTAACAGGGTCATGCTGGAAGTATTTTCCTGACTGATTGTTTCCCATTCAGTCTTCGGATTTAAAATAATTCCTTTAATGCGGTCGAAGATTTTCATAGATACTTGTTTTAGTTAGAATTTAGAAACCAAATTACTAAAGTTTAATGAAATCCTGGTTGGTTTCAGCAATTTTTCAATGTTGCCTCTGATACCAGAGATACGTATGTATTTCTAAACATTGTATTAGATGCTTTGCCCGGAAGAAGTCGATTCAATGTATTTTAAAACTTACCTATTTTTACAGTCATGATACATGAAATCTCTGTCGAAGAATATTATAAGTCGGTTTTACCGCTCATCGACGTTCGCTCGCCGGGTGAATTTAAGAAAGGGCATATCCCGGGAGCGTTTAACATCCCTCTGTTTTCAGATGAGGAACGTGCTCATGTGGGGACTGTATACGTTAAGAATTCACAGGAGAAAGCAACAGAACTAGCCTTTCGTTATATCAATCCAAAACTGGATGATTTTGTTATTCAAGCTGCAAAAGTTGCTATTGACGGGCAGGTCGCAGTTCATTGCTGGCGGGGAGGTATGCGCAGTCAATCATTTGCCAGACATCTGCACGAGCATGGATTCCCTCATGTATGTGTTATTGCCGGGGGATATAAATCGTA
Source organism: uncultured Bacteroidales bacterium (assembly GCA_964634105.1). Taxonomy (GTDB): domain Bacteria; phylum Bacteroidota; class Bacteroidia; order Bacteroidales; family UBA10428; genus UBA10428. Next base: position 25,659 of record CAZWIU010000014.1, read on the forward strand.
CCGCAACTATGTATTGAATTCTTTTAATAACCCTGCTGACCTGAGAATAATCGGCGGGTACACCGGAAGCGGAAAGTCAGATATCATACAGTATTTTCAAGAAAAAGGCCTTCAGGTCATCGATTTGGAGAGGCTGGCAAACCATAAAGGTTCGGCATTTGGGGGAATAAATCAACCTGAACAGCCTACCCCGGAACAATTTGAAAACAACCTTTTTGCAGAATGGAATAACCTGGACTTTTCAAAACCGGTATGGCTTGAAGACGAAAGTCATAATATCGGAGGGGTGAATATCCCGATTAACCTTTATAAACAAATGCAAAACAGTCCGCTGTATTTCATTCATATCCCAAAAGAACAGCGGGCCCGGAAGCTGGTGGATGAATATGCCAATGCCGATCCGGAAATACTTAAAGAGTCGATCCGGAAGATCAACAAAAGACTGGGCTTACAAAACACAAAAAAGGCGTTAGAATTCCTGTCCGAATATAAATTCTTTGAAGTTGCCATGCTTACATTGCAGTATTATGATAAATCCTACATGCGCGGTATGAATTACCGTAACCAGGAGAATATTCACAGGATTGAAGCAGAAAATACCGATACAAAAATAAATGCTGAATTAATACTTAACTATTATAAGAATTATGAATCAGATTAAACTAACACAATTTAGTCACGGCGCCGGATGTGGATGTAAAATATCCCCGCGGGTACTCAGCACTATTTTACATAGTTCTCATAACCCCTTTATTGATAAAAGAGTGCTTGTCGGGAATGAAAGTTGCGATGATGCTGCCGTCTACGATCTTGGTAATGGAACTGCCATAATCAGTACAACCGATTTCTTTATGCCTATTGTCGACGATCCTTTTACTTTTGGTAAGATATCAGCAGCTAATGCCATCAGCGACGTTTATGCCATGGGAGGGAAACCTTTAATAGCGATTGCCATACTTGGATGGCCTGTTGATAAGATAGGACCTGACATAGCCCAGCTTGTGATGGATGGTGGTCGGGAAACCTGCAAAGAAGCAGGTATTGCACTGGCTGGTGGCCATAGCATCGACAGCCCCGAACCTATCTTCGGACTTGCAGTAACCGGACAGGTAAAGATAGAACATATTAAACGCAATAATACAGCTACAGTTGGGAGCAGACTTTACCTCACAAAACCGCTTGGTGTCGGTATTCTTACCACCGCGCAAAAACAGGGAAAACTAAAAGACGAACATGCCAATATCGCTCCAGAATGGATGATGAAATTAAATGCGATCGGTGAAGAATTCGCCCACATAAAAGGTATTACCGCCATGACGGATATTACAGGATTCGGATTACTGGGACATTTAACCGAACTTTGCGAAGGCAGTGGCTTATCGGCTTTGCTTGAATTTAATAAAATCCCACGATTTTCAATTGTGGAAGAATATATAGCGCTCAAATGTATACCCGGGGGCACCTACAGGAATTGGGACAGTTATGGACATAATATCAGGCTGAGAAGCAACGACGATATGTTTATTCTCTGTGATCCGCAAACAAGCGGAGGTTTATTGATTGCCGTAGAAGATGCCGCTACCATCGAGGTAGAGAAATTACTAAAGGATAACGGCATAGCCGCTCTGCCATTTGGCTCGCTTATTCCCAAACAAGAATTCCTGATCCAGGTAACATAACAGATAAAGCTGTTTTAAAAAGGTTGCTTTTTTCGAAAGTCGGGACGAAACACGGCATGGCTTCCCATTTCCTGTATCCACCCTCGGTACAAACCTGCTTCATGAAAAGCAGCTTCTACCCTTTCAAATTCATCGACTGTTAAGGTACGTCCAAGATCTTTATGATCTGCTACCTCTTCCGTGGGATAGTATTGCGACATCAATGAGACATGCAGATCCGGGGAAATTTCTTTAGCAATATAGTTAAGTATATTAATACTCTGCCCAACGAAACCGGGAAGTACGAGATGCCTTATAATAATTCCCGATTGTGCAATATTCCTGTCATCCACGATCAGCGATGATCCTTTCTGACGAAACATTTCTTTTATAGCCAAGCCTGCTATCTCAGGATAATTGGGAGCTTGGGAGTATTTCACTGCAAGTTCCGGATCAGAATATTTGAAATCGGGCAGGTATACATCAATTATCCCTTCAAGCATCCGCAAGGTTGCAACGCGGTCGTATGCATTGGTGTTGTATACAAACACAGGATTTTCCCCGGCACGGCGCAATCCCCTGATTATTGCCAACATCTGCGGAATCTGGTGCGAGGGTGATACAAACCCGACAATATTTTCTGTTTCCTCCAGAATAACGCATATCCGCTTGATAATCTCACGCAATCCCGGATGTTCTTTAATGATAAATCCAGAATTTCTAGAAATATGATAATTCTGGCAATAGTTACACTGTAGGTTGCATCGTGAAAAAAAGATGTTACAAATACCCTTTTCTCCTGAAATTACAGGTTCCTCTCCCTTATGACAACAAATAGATGATATGCTATAAGAAGCGTCACTGTTACAATATCCCAGTTCAGATGAAAACCTGTCGGCCCCACATTCACGAGGACATAAAGTACACGCGGAAAGAAGTTTGATCTCGTTCTCTGTATAATCGTTCATAAACAGTCGCCAGTGATTACAAAAGTATGTTGTTTTTCACGATTACGAACGATACGAAGAATAAATTGAAATTAAATTGTAAATACTGAATTATGAGAACTGAATAGAATTACAAAATGGAAGAGTTGGCTATGTATGATGAGAGATTTATTTCATGAGAAAAGAGCAAAACAAGGACAGACAGCCCGACTGTGTCAGATTGCCTTGTTAAAAAACTTCTGTATCAATGCTACTGATGCCCGGCATGCCATGATTAATAATAATCGCCGCACCTGAGTTGAAGTTCCTTTATCCTGGCTTCCAGTTCTTCAATCTCTTTTTTGAGGTTGGTGGTATCTCCTCCTGCCGCTTCGATATCACGTATGAAATATCGGTTCAGGATTACATAGCTCTGCAAATCTCTTATCTTTAGAACTATGCTTTCTATTTCTTTGCTTGTTCTGATCATATGAAATTCTTTAGGGCCTCATTGGTCGTTGTTTCTGTTAAATTGTACGGTATTGAATTTCTGATGTTTATAACGTTAATCAAAGAAGTCCTTCTGTTAGTCAAGTTCTTCCCAAGGTCTGTCAAGGAGGTGATCAATATCACCTCAATTTTATGATTGTTTCATACATTCATTGTATAATTCCCTGATGGTTGTTAATAGAATCTGTTTTCCGAAGGACGTTTAATTCAGAAATTTGCGTTGACAATATTTTATGATTGAACTGAGTTACCTATATAGTTCCTGTTTCAACTATTAATGAACCATCAAACTAATTTTTTTAGATCAGAGAAATCAGTTGTCCTGGTAATAAAAGTATTACTTACCCTACTTTTTTTTAGTATTCTTGGCAACCCGGCAGTTCGTGCACAAAGGGATTTTCTAAATGATACGCTGATTCTCCGGAAACCTAATTTTAAGGGTTATCCCTACATATTCTATACTCCTGAAACCAGGCTGGCTTTCGGCGCAGGGGGAATATTTGTTTTTTATGCGGATAGTACAAAAGAATTGCGCCCGTCGAAAATATCGTTGTCAGGATATTATTCCACTAATAAACAATATTACTTCGATCTGATACCAGAGTTTTATTTCTTGAAAAACAAGGTCTTTATTACATTGCCGACCTCATTTGAGTATGCTAAAACCAAGTTTTTCGGAATTGGCGATCTGAAAGTAGCAGATGGAAATGAATACTATTCGGCATACGAACTCAATTCATCCATTATTTTTCAGACACCCCCTATCCTTTTCTCTAGCGACCGGACCGGTTTCCTATTTGCTTTAAACTATACTAAAATACTTGATAAAGCCGATAATACATTATTACTTAACGATAGTGTGAAGGGAAGTAACGGTGGAACCTGTTTTGGTTTCGGGTATGATGGTGTCTGGGACACGCGCGATAATATTTTTTACCCGACACGTGGAAGTTACCAGTATTTTAAGGTAATCATTTACCCGTACCTGGGCGATTTTGCTTTTTATACTTTTGAAATGGACGTCAGAAAGTATTTCCATCTATCGAAGCGAAGTGTGCTGGCAGGCAACTTTTATTTTTCATTAGCCGGAGGTGAAACGCCTTTTTATATGCTACCTGGTATGGGCGGCAGAAATCGTATGCGTGGTTATTATAAAGGGCAATACCGGGATAATGTATTTACCATGATGCAATTTGAATACCGGCAGTATGTATGGAAAAGGTTAGGTTTTGTTGTGTTTACCGGCGCAGGCGATGTTTCCAGTTCGCTCATTGAATATGATCTCAAGAAATTTAAACTGAGTTACGGAGCCGGTTTGAGATATCTCTTCAGCAAGGCGGAAAAATTAAATCTTCGGTTCGATATGGGCTTTGGTAGGAATACACATGGTGCATATTTCGGTATCGAGGAGGCATTCTGATTCAACACATAAATAAGATAACTGCCGGCTGTTCAGAATATTTCTTCGCAACCGGCAGCACTCGTCGGTAGCTTCACATTCTCAGAATTCGATACGGTAATTAAGTACAGGCAGGATTCCCAATTGCGTATACGTTACAACCTCCTGCTTTTGAGAATCCCAATATTCACCTGTGACATTAAGCGAATTTGTTACATTTTGGATATCGATTTCCCAGATCCTTGTAGTTTCCTTTTTATTCCTTCTATAGCTAACCTTTAAATCGAAACGGATATAATCGGGCCTGCGCTTGCTAAAAGCCTGGTCATTATCCCATACAGTATATCCTTGTGCGCGTGATTCTTCAATATTAATGGGTGTATACCACTGTCCTCCTGCATAAGTGCCCCTCACATTCAAACATATGGCAGAGTTTTTCCTGCTGCCAAGTAAAAATTCTTTGCCCCCGACAATATTGACTATATAATTATTGTTGAATTTTGTGTTCCTTTCAGTATTGTCGATAGCGGTATATTTCGATTGAAACAGAGAGGAGGTTAACAGAAAATAATAGTTATCTGCAAAAAACTTATCGACGGCAAGTTCAAGTCCATAATTTCTGCCGGTACCTTCATTCACCATCTTGGTGGTGATATAACCGTTGGATTCGTTTAGTATTGAAAATATACTTCCCTCCTCGTCCGAAACGGGTACATTGTATAAATCCTGGTAGTATGCCTCCAGCTTAAGGTTCAGATTGGGAGCCAGCTGGTTCTCATACCCTAGTACATAGTGGTAAGCTCTGAGAAAATCAAGATCCCTGTTTTGTTGTATGACTGAGCCATCATCGAGTCTTTCACGGAATAGGTAGATTGATATATTGTCTGTTTTACTGTGCATCCCAAATGCAGCTGTAAGATGTTGCCGCGGTGTTACCTGCCAACGCACTCCTATACGTGGCTCAATTGAAAAATTACCGTTCAGATCCAGGTACTTGTAATGAACGCCGGTATTAAATGTAAGGCGTGAAACCGGCCGGTACTTCCAGTTTATATAACTTTGTAAAATTCCGGCAATGCCGTCGTCTTCCAACGATGTGTATAATACTTCATTCTTATAGTCGTATAAATCCATTTGCAGATCATATCGCTGTAATTTCCCTGTTATCCCGTATTTAATAGTGTTCTTTGCAGAATACTTATGGGTCAAATGTAAACCAAGGGAATATGTTAGATATGCCAAACCTTCTTGTCCCATCAGTTCCCATGTTACAGGTTCAATATTCGATTCGTAATACTCCCAATCGTTTATCGTGCCGGTAACAGAGAATGATGTCTTCAGGAAAGTTTTTTCAGAGAACGGTAAGATGTAATTTACACCCAGCACTCCCATATCAGCAGCATAGTCGGATTTTGATCTTTCCTCATCGAATGAGATCTTGCTAAGTCCTCCGACTCCGAATATCTGAAGAGTTCCATAGGTTGAAGTGGGGATGTTTACATTAAAAGTCATATCCTGAAATTTGGGGATTGCATCGCCTACCACCTTAATTCCGAGACGCGTCAGCAGATCGAGTGAGGAGTATCGGTAATTAATAAGGTACGACGATAATGAGTTATTAAAGAAAGGCCCCTCGGCAGTAACATCCATGCCTATTACACCCACCTGGGCAGTAAACTCCCGTTCCTTGTTATTTCCTTTCCGAAGATGTACATCGAAAACTCCTGAATAAGCATCGCCATATTCAGCCGGAAAGGCACCACTAAAAAAATCACAATCATCTAAGGTGGTGTTATTAAGAATACTTATAGGACCTCCGGTAGAGCCTTCGTTGGCAAAATGATTAGGATTCGGTACATCAACGCCTTCGAGTCGCCATTCCAACCCTCGTGGTGAGTTACCCCGGATAATTATGTCGTTGTTTCCATCGGGGTCGCCCATAACTCCTGCATACGATGATACTAAACGCGACGGATCGTTAAAACTTCCTGCAAAACGTTGCGTTTCCTCAACCGAAATGGAGCGGGCACTAACGGTCGACATATCGTTCAAAGGTTCGCCCTTATTCTTTCTTGCCGTGATAACAACCTCTTCAATTTGTTCAAGGGATTCGGAAAGTTCGATATCCATTACTAACTCCTTACCTGCTCCTAATAACTGGTTTGGTATCGATTTATTTTCATACCCAATACTACTTACTCCGATCGAATAACGACCCACAGGTATTTCAGGAAGTTGAAAATATCCATCAGAATCGGTTATGGCAGCAATCAGCGGATCAGATCCTTCGATAAATACGGCCGCTCCCACCAACGGTGTTTTTGAATCGATATCGACGATCCGGCCACGTATTGTTTGCATTAAAGTCTGGCAATGCAATACTTCACCTAATGTGATTGATAATAAAAAATAAAGAATAACTTTTTTCATGTGTTCATGGTTTTGATTTCCCGGGAATTTGTTTTGGTTTGTTCTGAATGACATCAAATTTGCAGGATAGTTGCAAAAATATTCTATAACGGGTGATCATGCCCCTACTGATCAAGGGTTGAATAAATTACTATCAGGAAGATAAATACGATCGGATGAGAAGGAAAAAGACTTCTGAACAGATCATCTGCCGAAAATGATAAATAATTTCTATGGTCCCTATTGATGGAATTCTACTATACCCTCAACTACTGAATTATTCCCATTTGTTGCATCAAAAGAAGGGCGTTCATCTTGGTAGTAATACCTTTCCTGAGTTTATAATCGAAAGAGATATCAGCCTGATCTATTTCAATCTCAAAGCAATAGTTATGAACCTTTTCAGGAAATTCATTTTCGATAGAAGCAAGTTCAAGATCATGGGTGGCAATAATACCGGTACCACCTAATCGAAGGATTTGTTCAAGGGCGGAACGCGATCCTTTTTGCTTGTCGGTTGAGTTGGTTCCTTTCAGGATCTCATCAAGCGCCACAAATAGTTGCTCCCCGCCCCGAAGCCTGTCTAGCATCTCTTTTAATCGCTTCAGTTCAGCATAAAAATAGGATTCATGCTTATTAAGCGAATCGCTGGTACGCATACTGCTAAAGATGTTCATCGGACGTAAACTGAAACTCTCCGCACATACGGGGGCTCCTGACATGGCCAATACCATGTTTGTTACAACAGTGCGTAAAAAAGTACTTTTACCCGCCATGTTGGCTCCGGTAATAATGATATAATGGCCCTGATCGTGAATTAAAAAATCGTTTGTTACACGTTCTTTGGCAGGGATAAGAACATGTCCCATCTTCTTTGTCTCTAGTATTGTCTGGTCTGAAAATGAAGGGAAACCATAGTGCGGATTATTAAATGCAAATGTTGAGAGGGACGACAGGGCATCAAATGCTGACAGGGCGTCCAGCCACTTACCAAAAAATTTACCCTGCTTCAATTTCCATTCCTCCAACCGGATCATGCACTGAATATCCCAGAATAGTATTCCTTCAATAAAAATTGCTGCAAGGAGATTCAGACGATGATCGAAGGCCGATACAAGTTTTGATAATCTTTTAATGGAAACGGAAGCCGATGTTTCAGCAATGGTAAGAGTTTGCAATATATCCTTTAAGACAGGGCTTGCAAATGTTCCTTTCTCAACTACACCAAGCAGATATCCATATTTTTTAAGTGCTTCAAGACGCCGGCTTATGAGGTTATGTTCCCGTGAGGTGTCCGTTAGTCTCCTTCCTATAATAAATAGTTGCAGAAAATACAGGCCAATTGCAAGGCCCCTGAACACCGGAATAAAAAATGCCAGAATAATCGATATTACTGTGATCACCGGTAAAATTGTTGCAAGCATCCGGTAAATTGGCCTGGAGGAATAATACGGAGGCTTGTCAATCCATTCCCTGATTAAATTAATGTCCGTATCATCATCGGCACGAGGCAAACCCGAAGCCCTGAAATCCTGCATCAGTTCATTATACAGGGTAAGCTCCTTCACTGCTTCCTGCCTGCTTTGAATAATCTTCTTATCGAGGGTTTCTTTCGACAACAGATTTGCCAGGTATATTTTCCCGCCAAAAGTTACTGTCCGGTTCAAAAACTGGAATAGCGAACCCTGACCAAAAAGATCCATGTCATAGCTGTATGCATGATTGGTATCAATGAATTCGTCGCCGGCATTAAAGGCAGAATAGTCATTATCCAGGGCATTTATTTCATGCCTGTTCAGCTCTGCCAATGCTTTCAGATGATTATGCTGCTCTTCCAGCTTTTGATATATTTTGACAAGCCACAGGAAAATAAAAACAGAAACAAAGGTTGATGCAATACCTGGAATAATATGATAAGGTATAATTAAAAAGATACCAGGGAAAATTGAAAGAAAAGCAAGCAGCCGAAGCCATCCTAAAAGCCGTAACCGTTTTCCGATCTGGAACTTCTTCTGCTCGATAATTGTCAGCCTTTTGTGATAGTAGATTTTTTTGTCTTCCATCTTAACTAATATAATGCTTTAACATTCATATAGGTATTACACCCGTCATGATATGTTTGTCTTGTATCGAAATGCCATACCCATGTTTTTTCTTTACCTGCTTCCGGCAATTTTGCAAAGATCAGGGGTACCCGTTCTACCAATTGTTCGGTATCATCCAGATGAATTTCTTCTGTATCGGTTATCAGACAAAAACTGTATTTTAAAAGAAAATCAATATGGTTCGATTGGATGATTTCTCTGAACCGAATGATTTCATTATCCGAAAGGTCAATTTTCTTTTTAAGATAATCGATGATCAGAATATCGAGTTGATTCAGAAGATTCACAGAAATTACACAATCGCTTTTCGCAGGCAGCACGAGCCTTGCTGATTCAAGAATCTTTTCTATCGCCCCAATGGAAATATCGGCCTTGTGTTGACAAAGTTTATAAACAGCATCTATAGCACCTCCGGTAAGATCAGCCTGAATAAATTTCATGTTAGTATAATGCCTGTATTTGTCAATAATACCAGCCGGATGCCGAATATCATAAAAGAATATTTCTTTCACCTGCATGGCCAGAAAATCAACAGGGATGTCCAGCATCCAGCCGCTTCCAAGTACCGATAATGAGTTTGGATGCTTTTCCCCGACAAAATTTTTTATTACCTGTTTTGTATTATTTAAATGGTTGTCCCAATTGTGAGTTTCTTTGATAAATCGCCGAAGAATACCATCCTGGTCTGCAATGAACTTCATCTTCCTGAGAATTTTTTTGTCGGGAGGATTATTACCGGAACAATATGTATCTTTATTACCGATATTGGTCTTGTTTATGAATAGTTCATTATAATCAGGTATGCAAATTTATTATTCTGTGCGGATATAGAAATACATTAGCTATTCATAAAAGTGTACATTAATTTTATCATACTCTAAAAACCAAGTTGAAAACTTTCCGTATATGACTTCGATGAAAAAAAAGAGAGTTTTTAATTTGGCATAGAAGTTGAATTTCAAATCAGGTAATCAAAATTGAAAATTATGAAGGGGAATATTAGGTTAATCGTTCTGTTATCGGTTTTGTTGATTGGTTTATCATATAATGCTTTCGGGCAGGAAGGGCTTGATACGATATTTAAAATAGAAGGGAAAGTACTCCCGGTTGATGTTGTTAAAGTGACCGCTAATTATGTTAGTTTTCTTGTTCCGGGAAGTGATGAAACCTACACCATTGAACGCAAGGAAATTCAAAAGATAGTATATAAAAACGGTCGTGTTGAAGAATATAATAAACCTGTTTTTGAAATCGTCGATGATTATTCGTGGGAAGCCGTATGGCTTACGGAAGATAAAAAAGATGTATCTGAACTTTATCGTCGCGGAAAAATAAGCGCCGAATCACCTGCCAGTGCCCGCAGTCCGAAGGCAGCAAAGAAAAATGCAGTGATTCGCCTTCAGAAGAAAGCTGCAGCCATGAAGGGAACAGTAGTACTTGTTACGAAAAAACAGGCCACAGGAGGTTATGGCGAATATCCGGGTTATTATATTGAGGGTATCGTATATGGACTTGAGCCGCTTGCGGAAGATGAAGCCGAAGGTATCGATACCGATCCGATTGGCGGAAAAGTAGTCATGTAAAAGATAAAGAAAGAGTACTTTCGGGGGATGTTTTTAACATCCCTTTTTTTTTAAAATAACGACTGCAATATATGTTCTTTAAGACTTGCTTCAACCTTTAAATCATCCAGGGCGATATCCATCATTTCATAGTTGAAGAGCCTGCCTCGAAGATTTTTAAGAAGTTTTATTAACTCATCCCCTTTCATTATTTCGTTGCAAGTAATATCTCTTATATAACCCTTTTCAATTTTCAGATTTATACCAATGTCTTCACCATCATAGAGTATGCTGCTTCTCACCTCAAATGCCGGAGAATAGCCATAAATCCATTCTGTATGCGAATACTTATTCTTACGTAGTAATTCAATTTCCTTTACTTCCTCGCTTGTTAAAGAATGCTGAACCTGACAACCGAATCGATCAGAAATAAAACCATTTAGCCCCGATATAAATTTATTGATGGTTATCTCTTCCTTTATATGGTCCCTGATGTTGGTAACCTCTGAACGATTCGATGATACTGCTTTACCGAAATACTTACTATCCGCACTTTTAAGTGACTCATCCAGCCATTCGAGATTGGCATTAAAGAGTAATGTGCCATGATGAAGAATGCGGTTCTTAAAGATATGTTCAGCATTTCCTGAAATCTTCTTCCCCTCGATAAGCAGGTCATTTTTCCCGCCGGCCATTGCAGAAACCCCAATGTCTTTCAAATAATCAATTACTGGCGAAGTAAAATAGTTGAAATTGACAAGTTTACCAGGAGAGCCATTCATGATAAATGTAAAATTTACATTACCCGGACCATGAAATACAGTACCCCCCCCTGATAGCCTTCGCGCAACAGGAATATTATGTTTTCTGATGAAGCTATTATTGATTTCAGCCACGATGTTCTGGTGTTTACCGCACACAACTGATGTTTCAGATTGCCATAGCATAAACACTTTATCTGTATAATTATGTAAAAGATATTCCTCCGCTGCCAGGTTGAAATAAATATCTTTATGCTGGTTAATTATGTTCACCATATCCAATCCCCTGTAACAGATAATTTGCTATTTTAACATACCAAAAATACGATAAATGGAAAAGCTCGTTCAACGATTTATTCGCTATGCCAAAATTAATACACAATCGAATGAAAAGTCCGAAACAACTCCAAGTACACCGGGACAGTTGGAATTTTCTAAGCTGCTTGCCGAGGAGTTGAAAGAGATTGGTTTGCATGATATTGAATTAGATGAAAATGGATACCTGATGGCAACATTACCTGCAAACACTGCAGATCCGGCACCAGTAATAGGATTTATAGCACATATTGACACCAGTCCCGACTTATCAGGTGAAGACGTTAACCCAATTATCCAGGAGAATTACTTCGGGAAGAATATACCCATCAATCCAAGGAAAAATATTACCCTTTCCCCGAAGGATTTTCCCGCCCTGAATAATTATATCGGCCAATCTATTATTACCAGCGACGGGAATACATTGCTTGGATCGGATGATAAAGCCGGTATTGCTGAGATAATTACCGCCATGGACATCCTCACAAAAACGTCCGATATCAAGCACGGGAAAGTGCGTATCGCATTTACACCCGATGAAGAGATCGGCAGAGGAGCCAACAAGTTTGACGTGAAAAAATTCGGGGCCGATTTCGCCTATACGGTGGATGGTGGTCCGATCGGGGAAATAGAATATGAAAATTTCAATGGCGCAAGTGCGAAAATTTTAATCCAGGGGCGTAATGTTCATCCCGGCAATGCAAAGCATAAGATGAAAAATTCGATGCATATAGCTATGGAACTGGAGAGTATGCTGCCTCAAAATGAAAAACCCGAATATACCGATGGGTATGAAGGTTTCTATCATCTTATAGAATTTAATGGAAATGTGGATCAGACGAAAGTTAATTACATTATCCGTGACCACGATAAAGAGGAATTCTCAAAAAAGAAAGAACTGATGATTAAGATTGTCGATCACCTGAATATTAAGTATGGTGCAGGCACTGTAAAACTTACCATGATTGATCAATATTATAACATGAAGGAGAAAATAGAACCTGTTTTTCATATAATTGAGCTTGCCATGAAGGCAATGAACGAAGTCGGAGTTACACCAAAGGTAAAACCTGTACGCGGAGGTACTGACGGTGCACGATTATCCTATATGGGACTGCCCTGTCCAAACTTATTTACAGGAGGCCATAATTTCCATAGCCGTTATGAATTTATTCCTATCCGCTCAATGGAAAAATCGGTTCAGGTGATATTAAAGATCATTGAATTAAATGCCAAGCAGAAATCGAATTAAAGTCCCGCTTAATCAGCAGGACCCATACCCTAAATATTGTCAATCAGGCAGTTTGAATCTATACAAAGAACTCAGATTCTGATATTACCCTGCCTGCTGACCTGGCTTCTGTGGTTGAATTTCGCCTCCTTTAATCTTATCTTCCATGGTTAGGCCCGACTTAACTTCAATATTTATGCCGTCAGACAGCCCGGTGACTATATATCTTTTCTCAAATACCTGTGGCCCTGTTTCTACCTCAACATAGGCAGAATCCTTCTTCCCTTCTTCAAATTTGACCAACGATTCGGAAATTACCATCACACTATCGCGGCGATCGAGGACAATGTTTGCATTTGCACTGTATCCGGCCCGAATAAATGTTCCCGGTTCCAATTTAACCTTGGCTTTGATCTCAAACTGAACAGCTCCATTCTCTTCAATGCCTTTGGGGGCAATGTATTCCAATTCGGCATTGAATGTTTTATTTTCAATAGCGCCAATGATTAATTCCAGTTTCATCCCGACACTCAGCTTACCGACTTCCGTTTCATCAATTTTGCCCTCGAAGATCATTTCGCCCATATCAGCCACTGAAGCTATGGTAGTCCCCTCATTGAAGGTATTGGTTTGTATTACCGAAGTACCTACTTCAACAGGAACATCGAGCACCATGCCTTCAATGGTTGAACGAATTAATGTGTTCGAAATCTCTCCCGATTTCTTTGTTATACCTTCTTTAATTAACTGTAGATTATTCTCTGCCGATTCAACTTCTTCCAACGCACTGTTGTATTCAATTCGTACCTTTTGGAATTCTGCCTCAGGAATCACTCCCTGTTCATATACTTTTTTTTGCCTGTCATAAACCAACCTGGCATCTTCCAATTGCAGTTTTGCCTTATTAAAACGCGATTCAGCAGCATTCAACGCAACCATATCGGGAATTATTCTCACTTTAGCAATCAGATCCCCCTTTTTAACGATCTGTCCGGGCTCAACATATATCTCAGAAATAATGCCCGATACCTGAGGTTTAATTGTAATTTCCTTTCTGGGGGTAACGGTACCTGTTGCAACTGTCTTTTGAATAATATTTGAAATTACCGGGCTTTCGGTCCCATAATTAGTTGCCGGGTGCTTACTTTTTTTTATGAGAAAGAAAATGCCTCCGATCACAAGCAGGCCGATAAAAAGAATTAATAATACTTTACCAACGATTTTCATAATTCAAGGTTTTATTTTTATTTATATTCACTCCGAATAGCATCAATAGGTTTCATGGCAACAGCCTGTCGGGCTGGTATAATACCGGCAATAAGTCCGGCTATCACCAATACGGCCAGTGAGATAAAAGCAATACGTAAACTTATCTGGGGATTGTAGAAAACATCTGTAGTTGATGGCGGAAGAGCAACCCGTACAAGCTCCACCAGTCCAATCCCGCAAAATAGCCCCAAATAACCGGCCAATGTGGTCAGGAATACCGATTCCATCAGCAACTGACCGATAATTTGCCAGGGTGTAGCACCCATAGCCCGTTGAATTCCGATTTCCTGTGTACGCTCACGTACTACGACCAGCATTATATTGCTGACGCCCACAACTCCGGCGAATAATGTCCCCAGTCCTACAATCCACACCACAATCATAATACCTATAAACAGGCCCTGGAATTTTTTCACCATCTCTTCAACATTCTGGTGGCCAATAGCCATATCATCGTCAGGATGAACGTAATGTGCTGCCTTTAGCAAACTGATTACTTTTGTTTCCAACGCTTTCATGGGGACACCCGCTTTTGATGTCATACCAAACCACCCGACCTCGGTGCCCAGATTAAAGGCTTTCTGCATGGTGGTAAGAGGCATGGTTATGCAAGAATTCTGATAATTTCCCCAATCGCCGGTATGTTTTGACTTATAAACACCTACCACTTCGAAATAAATACCGTTAATCTTGAGGTATTGACCCAGCACATCTTCTTCAGGTCTAAAAAGAACCTCATGTACCCGTTCACCGATGATTATCACTTTGCGGGATTCGGCAATATCTTTATTATTCAGAAAGCGTCCTTTAAGTATGGTGCACGGATCTATATCGTAATAATCCGGATAATCACCGAGAATGTCAAAACCTTCTGTTTTATTTTCTCTGGAAACGGGTTGCGATCCACGGTTCTGTCTTGGGGCCAGATATTCAATTTCCGGCACTTTTTTGCGGAGCATTTCCATATCCTTTAACTCGAAACTATAATATCGCCCTTTTTTAAAACCTTTATAGGGCATGGTGGTTTGCTGTGTCCACACAAAGCAGCTGTTAATGGCATGATCGCCAACGTTTCGTCTCATGCCGTTTCCCAAACCGGAACTTGCCCCCAGCATAATCATGAGCATAAAAATCCCCCAGAAAATACCAAATGCCGTAAGGAAAGTCCGAAGCTTATTCTGTTTCAGAACATGAAAAATTTCTTTCCAGCGATCTTGTTCAAACATGGTTGTTGGTTTTTGGTTATACTATTTTATTCGTCGCGTAATGCTTCGATCGGTTTAATATTGGCAGCATTCTTTGCCGGAAAATAACCGGCCAGAGCGCCCGTTATAACTAAAAGCAGCGTTGCCCCGACTGCAGTCGGAATGTTTACTTCAGGATTCATGAACATTTCATTCGGGGGAATATTTTTTGCTATTGCCGAGATAATAAGGGTGCCCAGGAATAATCCAATATATCCGAAAAAGGCAGTGATCAGGATAGACTCATATAATACCATACGAATAATCGAACCGGGTGTGGCCCCCAAGGCTTTTCGCACACCAATTTCCTTGGTCCGCTCTTTTACCATGATCAGCATAATATTGGCAACACCAACTATTGCGGCAATTATAGATAAGACTCCAATAATCCAGATAAATATTTTAATACCTAAAAACACATTCAACATCTGGTTATAATACTCCCAATTGTTGTTCACATTGAAAGCATTTTTATCATTGACATCGAACTTATGTCGCTTGCCGAACTGCCCGCGCAATTTTTGTTCGAAGTCTTTACTCTCTTTAACAGAAAGGTTCTTAACTGTTAAACCCAGGTAACTAACCACATTCCTTCCGTTATATAGACTCTGGGCCGTTGTTGTTGGAATATAAATACGATAATGATTTCTTTCGGATGCATCTTTAAATACACCAACTACCTTAAAGGCAATACCATTGGCCATTAAATACTTGCCTATCGGATCAACTCCTGCAAAAAAATAATCACGGACAATCGGACTGATAACCGTTACCTTACGCATCTTTTTTACATCGGTCAGGTTAATGAACCTTCCTGCCAGAATTTCCATTTGCTCCAGGTAAACATCTGATTCGCGTGCCGATTGGATTTCGTACTGACCGGTTTTATTCCCGTACTTTAAAATGGTATTATAAACAATTGTATAGCGGGATGTAATATGATCAACCTCATTATTTAATCTTTTTGTTTCAGTAAAGTCGTTGTCGTTAAAACGAATATCACGCCCTGGCTTCATCCCCTGATACGACATGCTGGTTGTACCCGGGAAGATCCATACGGAGTTTATTGCACCTCTTTTAAAACTGTTTTTTGCAGCGTTTTCGAGACCCATTCCTGAGCCCAGAAGGATGATCAGCATGAAGATACCCCAGAAAACGCTGAAACCGGTAAGTATGGTCCTCAGCTTGTTTTTCCTCATGGTATTGAATATCTCCTGCCAGGAATCGATATCAAACATAGCTCGCTTTTAATGTGGTTTTATATTCTTTATCGATTATACCGTCGGTAATATGGATAATTCGTTTTGTCCGCTCCGAGATATCCTTTTCGTGCGTAACAATAATGACCGTTATCCCTTCGTCGTTGATTTCTTTAAAAAGATCCATCACTTCAAAAGATGTTTGGGAATCAAGAGCACCGGTAGGTTCATCAGCCAGGATTATTTTTGGCTTGCTAATGAGAGCCCGTGCAATGGCTATTCGCTGTTTCTGCCCACCGGAGAGCTCACTGGGTAAATGATCAGCCCAATCAAGTAACCCCATACGGTCAAGATATTCGAGGGCGATTTTATTTCGCTTTTTTCTGGAAACGCTCTGATAATATAGAGGCAGAGCAACATTTTCCATGGCATTTTTAAACGATATCAGATTAAACGACTGAAATACAAATCCTATCATATGATTTCTGTACCATGCAGCCTTCTTTTCATTCAACCCTTTAATCAGGGTGCCATTCAGATAATAATCGCCTTCATCATAGTTATCGAGTATTCCGATAACATTAAGAAGCGTTGATTTACCTGAACCGGAAGATCCCATAACAGATACAAGTTCACCAGCCTCTATATTCAGGTTTATTCCTTTTAAGACATGCAAACTATTAGAACCGGTGATGTAGGATTTATGAAGGTTCTCTATTTTTATCATATATTCTGTTTTAATATGATTTGTAAAAATTTATATAAAGCATAAGTTACTAAACATAACATCGTAAAATTATCTATTTCAACCCTTTTACTTTATCGTTCTCAGTTAATCCGGATATTACTTCAATATTAAGTCCGTCTGATAGCCCTGTTTTGATAAATCGCTTCTCGAATTGCTGAGGATTTAACTCAACTTCAACATATGGAGTATCATTTTGAAACTGTATTACACTTTCGGGGACAGCCAGAACACTGTCGCGCCGCTCAAGCACTATATCTGCATTAGCACTATATTTGGAACGAATAAAAAGATTTTCTTTTAGTTTCACTTTTGCCTTTATTTCGAATTGTATAGCTTGATTTTGTGAAACCCCCTCCGGAGAAATGTATTCTAATATGGCATCAAACTTCTCATCATCAATAGCACCAATAGTAATAATCAATTTCATCCCCTCCTTTAACTTGCCCACATCAGTCTCATCTACATTCCCTTCGAATATCATTTCGCCCATATCAGCAACTTTTGCAATGGTGGTCCCCTCATTAAACGTGTTAGTTTCAATAACCGAATTACCTGTTTCCACAGGAACATCTAAAATCATACCGTCTATTGTCGATCTGATTAAGGTATTTGAAGTGTTTCCCAATTTTTTATTCACACCGTCGCGAATCAGTTGAAGGTTATTTTCTGCAGATTCAAGTTCCTCGGCAGCATTGTCGTAATCGACTTTATATTTCTCAAAATCAGACAGAGCAATCACTCCCTGCTCGAATACCTGCTTTTGACGGTCATAAATTGTCTTAGCATTTTCAAGATTTATTCTTGCCCTGTTTAAGCGCGATTCAGCATTATTAAGTTCTACCATATTCGGAATTATCTTAATTCTGGCAATCAAATCGCCTTTGTGTACCATTTTGCCCGGCTCAATATAGATCATATCAATTATCCCGGACACCTGGGGTTTAATTTCAATTTCTTTCCTTGGCACAATTGATCCTGTTGCTACAGTCTTTTTAATAAGACTGGTAATTGCAGGACTTATTGTTTCAAATGTCTCTTTTTTTGGCCGTGACTTTTTATAAAGATACGCCAGAGTACCAATGAAAATAATTCCGATAAGTACACTTAAGGAAATTTTAAAAAATCGTTTCATCCAATTACTATTTATTAAAATTATTCATATCGTAATGCATCAACCGGCTTTATTTTCAATGCATGTTTAGCTGGAATTAAGCCGGCTATTATACCTGCGATAATGAGAACAGCGAGCGCACTGATAGCAGCACCGAAATTTATCTGAGGATCAGCAAACATACCCAGGCTACCACCTGATTTAACTACAAAAAAACGCACAAGCTCGACAATGCCAACCCCTATAACAAGCCCGGTATAACCCGCAATTGTCGTAAGATAAACCGATTCAAGAACAATCTGGCGGATTATCTGAAAAGGTGCAGCACCAATGGAACGTTGAATACCTATTTCACGGGTTCGTTCACGAATAATCACCAGCATTATATTGCTCACGCCAATTATACCCGCCAATAAGGTACCAATACCGACAATCCAGATAAGAATATTAATGGCCAGAAAGAGACCATTCAACTGGTTCATTTCTTTTTCAAGATTGTAATTTCCAAATGCCTGCACATCATCCGGAGCAATATCATGACGTTGTTTTAATAGTCTCAGGACCTTCTCCTGAACCTCGCTGGCAGGGATACCTTTCTTGGCCGTTATTGAAAAACCATGCACCCTGTCGGCATAATTAAAGGTCTGTTGCATAGTATAAAAAGGAAGAATTACCGACTTATTCTGTTCTTCTCCTGACCCGCCTGAATGCTTTGATTCAAATATTCCGACAATCATATAGTATACGCCATGAATCCGAACATATTTACCAAGGGCCTTTTCTCCATTATCAAACAGTTGATCCACCACACCTTTCCCCACTACAGCTATTTTACGTTTCTCAATCAGGTCTATTTCGTTTACTAATCTTCCTTCAATAATATCTACCGGATCGATTTCAAATATTTCTGGGTATTGACCATTAATTTCGAATGTACCGCTTTTTGACCCGTATGTGACTACACTATTATCCTGATTCCAGGTCTCAACAACCAGATTTGGGGTCATCAGATCAATCTCTCTTACATTTTCGTTCAAGTATGCGATATCCGGATTATTGAGTTGTACCCATCTGCCCGAAGGCAGCCCTTTATATGGGATACTTGTACGCTGGTTCCAGATGAAAAAACTATTGGTAGCAAAATCACCCATTTCACGAAAGGCACCATTTCGCAAACCACTACCGGCACCAATCATTATTATCAACATCAGAATTCCCCAGAAAACCCCAAATGCAGTGAGTAGTGTGCGCATCTTATTCTTTTTGAGTGCGCCTATTATTTCCTGCCATAGATCCTTGTCAAACATTGGTCGGTTTTTAAAATACTTCGTTTATTTCTGAGATATTTCATCGTTATTCAAAAAATGCTATTTATTCATCACGCAATGCCTCAATGGGTTTTACCATGGCAGCGCGACTGGCTGGTATCATACCTGCCAGTGTACCTGAAACGATTAAGAGTATTGTCGCACTTACAGCTATTCTGAAATTTGCTTCGGGATTCAGAAAAAAACTATCCGGATCGGTGAAAACCGGCTTAATAACTTCCAGCAATCCAATACCCAGCACAAGACCAACATATCCTGCAATTGTTGTGATGATGATGGATTCAGCAACTACCTGTGAAACAACGGAGAAGGGTGTAGCTCCTATCGCTTTTCTTATACCAATTTCTCTTGTTCGTCCTTTGACAACAATCAACATGATATTACTGACTCCAACAATTCCGGCGATAATTGTACCGATTCCAATTACCCAGATGAACATCCGGATTGAATTAAAGAGAGACTGAAACTGGCTATATTGTTTATAGTTATTGTATATACCTAGGGCGCTATTGTCTTCCGGATCAAAGTGATGTCGTTTTGAATATTGTTTTCGTATATCTTTCTCCAACGCAAGGCTTCTCTCAACTCCTATGTTTTTAATGGTAAACCGCATATGATCAATTCTACCCCCATTGTTAAATATCATCTGGTATGTCGAAATGGGCATGTATATACCATTATTATTCCTGTCCTGCTTAGCCTCAAATACTCCAACCACCATAAAAGGAACTTCCCTGATCTTAATAAACTGCCCCAGCGCAGGTTTTCCGCGAAATAATTCGTCATTGGCTTTTTTACCGATAACTGCCACTTTTCTCCTTTCCTTTATGTCAAAATCATTCAGGAATCTGCCCTGAACCATATCAAACTGGTTTATGTGCTGTACATCGGGAGATACACAACTTAATTCATACGTTCCATAAAGCTTACCAAACGTTACTGTATTATTCTCCGCAACTCTGATCCAGGGAGTAAGTTTAGTTATATCCACGTTATCCTCCCTGGTATCTTTTGCATCTTCATTCGTAATATTTATATACCTTCCTTCCTTGTACCCTTCGTAAGCCTTACTCATTTGTCCGGTATAAAGAATCATGGTATTGGTTGCCAATCCCCTGAACTGGCTTTTGATCCCGTTTTCCAATCCGGTTCCGGAACCAAGCAGAATGATTAACATAAAAATGCCCCATGCAACACTAAAACCGGTCAATATTGCCCTAACCCTGTTATGCTTTATTGTAATTAATACCTCTCTCCATTTATCGATATCAAACATATGCCTGAGCTTTAATGCAAACCCACTCTTCGTCCTTTTTGTCAAGATGAATTACTATTGAAACAATTTCACTATCCATTTCGGAAACAATTGAATTAGTATGTTTATCCAGACGAATCATGCTTAATTTCCTGCAAGTTGAGAATACGTGCAAACCAACCATTATGCCATATTTAGTAATTAATTAATATCCAAATTTTTATAATTGTTTACAATGAATTGAATCAGCATAATTTTCATATTTCTGTAGCGTATTGATACAGGTTATGTCCGAATTAGAACACTTAAGATTACCTCGCCTACTTGATTATCAATAAAAAGCGCTTATTTTATTCAATTATTAAATGCTTCTTAAAAATGCACCTTTACATAAAATCAGGTAAGAATCGGTTCGTAAACAAATTAATTTGAAGCCTAACGAAAAAAAATCAAAAATAAAACGCAACCAAATCAGACACTATTGCATCTAGCTTCTGGCAACAACCTGAAACAAACAATGAATTTGAAAATGAAGTATATTTGATTATACTATTTTTTACAATTGCCAGATTCAATTGAAAATATCGTAGAAGGTTGCCGCCGAAAAAAACCGCAAGCCCAACGGATGCTTTACGAAATGTTTAGCAGCCGAATGTTTGGGGTTTGTCTCAGGTACGCCGGGTCGAAAGATGACGCCCAGGATATCCTGCATGAAGGATTCCTGAAAATCTTTGAAAAAATTGAACAATTTGAAGCAAGAGGTTCTTTTGAAGGATGGATTCGTAAAATTATGGTCAATACAGCACTTGAAAAATACCGACGCCAATATCGTATGGTAAGATTGGAGGATGACAACAGAGAAGCTGATGAACAAAACCAGGATGAAATGGCTGATAATATTACGGTAAATGAACTGCTGTCCATGATTCATGAACTTACACCGCAATACAGGGTGGTGTTTAACCTGTATGCTATTGAAGGATACTCGCATAAAGAAATCAGCGATATGCTGAATATTTCCGAGGGAACTTCAAAGTCGAATTTATCAAGAGCCAGAGCTATTTTACAGGAGAAAGTAAAACATTACTATAAACAGACAGTAAAGGTAGGATAGGAAAGATGAAGGATGGATTATCAAATAATATCGATCGCCTGTTTCGGGATAAGATGCTGGATTTTTCGCAAAATCCGCCCGAAGAGGTATGGAGTATGATTGAGCAGGATCTTGCCAAAAACCGTAAAGGAGTAATTATACCATTCTATTTTAAAATTGCGGCAGGAATAGTCCTTTTATTAGGACTGGGAACACTCACCTGGAAATATTTTTCCACGAATAATGATGAAGTACGATTAGCATCAACTCAACCTGCCGTGGTTCATGAAAAAAATATTGATCAGTCCGATAATGAAAACATTCAGGGAATTTTACCGTCCGGAAAAATAAGTACCAAAGTGACCAATACTACGCGGGACACAGATTTACATATAAAAGCAACGAAGAATAATGCAGAATCAATAGTGGCACAATCATCCGTTAATGTTAAACAAACTGTGGTACCTGAGAATACTGAATCAGGTTTGCAGCAACAAGAAATCTCGGTTGAAACTGAGATGATAGCCAATAACAATAATGATATCACGGCAGAGGTTTCTCCTGTTGAATCCCTGGAACAGCCCCAGACTGTTATTAACATGAATGACTACGTCATGCAACAGAATATTGCCAATCTTCAGACCAATGAAAAGGAAGCAAACGATGACCGGGCTCTTGCCTGGTCGGTTGGAGGTATGGGGGGACCTCAGTATTCGTATCGTTATGTTAATGTAAAAGAGCCCGATATTGATATCAATAACGATAATAAAAACCAATATGAAGATCCTATTTTTGCCTATGCAGGAGGTTTAGAGGTTGAAATGGAAACATCCCGGCGCTTTTCAATCCAGTCGGGGGTGTATTATTCGAAGATCGGAAGTAAAAGAGAGGCTCCGATTCCAACAAATGAAAACCCTGATATTTCCGTTACATATTTCCCCGATTTTGAAAATATAGATTATACAGGCAGCCCGGAAAACAAGTATTATAATACACCTGCCTATGTTGAGAATCCAAGGATTGAATCGGGCACTTATTCGGTCGAGCGTTACCTTGAGTTTATCGAAGTCCCCTTTATTTTCAGTTACAGAATTCTGGACAGGAAACTGAACTTTGATGTCAGCAGCGGACTTTGGGCAAATATCCTGATCAGCGATAAGGCATACAGCCAGATTAACAATACACTGTCCGATGAATCAGCGATTAATAATACCCGGGATTTTAACTGTAGCGCTTCTTTTGGCCTCGGACTTGATTATCCAATAATGAATAGAATAAAAGTGCGTTTATCTCCAACCTTTAAATATTATATAACCCCTATTGTTTATTCAGATGTGGATGTGTATCCGTATGCTTTCAGTCTGATGACAGGTATAAGCTATACTTTTTAATAATCGGCTATCCCGATTTTTCTCCGAGTTTTATCTAATTTTGCAGAATTATTTTTATACCTCGTTTTGCAAAAAGTTAACTAGCTATGATCAAACCGGGCAAGGAAAAAATATCCATTAGTCTTCAGATTTCAGGCGTAATATTATTCATCCTTTTGATGATCATTACCGCTTTCTCTATCTCACACTCCAATGGTAGATCTGAACCTTATTCGGGAGCGTATCATAATTCCCCCTATGTGCCTGAAAGTATATCTTTTTGCGGAGAAACGGTTCCTCTGCAGTATTTTGATGTTTACGAAAGCCTGGAACGCGAACTGATAGTAAATATGTATTTTCATTCACAGTCACTCCTATCAATTAAAAGAGCCAGCCGGTATTTTCCATCGATCGAACCTATCCTTAAAAAATACGATGTCCCGGATGATTTTAAATACCTTGCTGTTGCTGAAAATGGGTTTTCATATATTGTCTCACCTGCCGGGGCAGCGGGTTTCTGGCAAATTCTTGAATCTACCGGGAAAGAGTACGGACTGGAAATAAATGATGAAGTTGACGAACGTTATCATCTTGAAAAATCTACTGAGGTGGCATGCAAATTTATTCTGGACTCATATAAGACATATCGTAACTGGACCATGGTTGCAGCAACCTATAATGCTGGCAGAAAAGGTATCGAACGCCAGGTTGAAAGACAGGGAGAGACGAACTATTATGACCTCTTGCTGAATGAAGAGACAGCCAGGTATGTTTTCCGTATTCTGGCCATAAAAGCAATCTTTGAAAATCCTCAGGCGTACGGCTTTGATGTACCATCCGAAGAGCGCTATCACCCTATTCCTCATCGGGTATATACTGTATCGGGGCCTATTACCGATATGGGAACATTTGCCAAAGAACAGGGAACAAATTATAAAATGCTTAAAATGCTTAATCCCTGGCTGCGTGATACCAAACTCACAAATCCCCTTAGTAAGGAATACCTTGTTAAAATTCCTACTTCGCGAAATTTAAATTAATCCATCATATCATTAATCCGAGTTGGAAAATCTCAGGGAAATATATGAATCGGAAGAAGAGATCAGAGTGTATGGAGCCCGTGTACACAATCTGAAAAACATCGATGTAATTATTCCCCGCAATAAACTGACCGTAATAACCGGCTTAAGTGGCAGTGGCAAATCGTCATTAGCGTTTGATACTATTTACGCTGAAGGTCAACGGCGATATATAGAAACTCTTTCTGCCTATGCAAGGCAATTCCTGGGTAACATGGAAAGACCTGATGTCGATAAAATAACCGGATTAAGCCCGGTAATAAGCATTGAACAAAAAACAACCAACAGAAATCCACGGTCAACCGTGGGTACAACAACCGAAATATACGATTTCCTGCGATTACTATATGCAAGAGCTTCTATCGCTTATTCTTATGTAACCGGTGAAAAGATGGTCCGGTATACAGATGAACAGATTATTAACCTGATCCTTGAAAAATATACCGGTAAAAAAACATTGATCCTGGCACCGGTTGTAAAAAATAGAAAAGGACATTACAAAGAACTTTTTGAGCAGATTCTGCATAAAGGTTTCCTGAATGTTCGTATTGACGGTGTCATTACAGAAATAAGACATGGACTGCGGGTCGACCGGTATAAAAATCACAGCATCGAAATTGTAATCGATAAGCTTCTTGTTAAAACGGAAGATAAAAAACGCCTTCAGGAATCGGTTGCAACTGCGATGCATCATGGAAAAGGAACTATCATGTTGCTGGAAAAAGATAAAAAAGATGAACGATATTTTAGCCGGCAACTCATGTGTCCGACATCAGGAATATCTTATCATGAACCCGCTCCGCATAACTTTTCATTTAATTCGCCTCAAGGTGCCTGCCCGGGCTGCAATGGGCTTGGAAGTATTGACGAAGTTGATCTGAAGAAAATAATCCCGGATCAGACGCTGAGTATTAAGCAGGGAGCTATCGAACCGCTGGGGGCCTATAAAAACAGTTTGATTTTTTGGCAGATTGAAGCTATTGGCCGCAAGTATGACTTTACCATAAATACTCCTTTCAATAAAATACCGGAAGAAGCTGTTAAAATACTTCTGTATGGATCGGAAGAGACGTTTATTCTTGAAAATACCCCGCTTGGAAACACTTCAAATTATTTACTGAGTTTCGAAGGAGTAGTAAACTATATTAACAATATGCAGGCAAATGCGGGTATGAACGGAGAAAGTGAATCGGGTTGGGCCAGCCAGTTTATAACTAAAGCCGTATGCCCTGAGTGTAACGGGCGGCGTCTTAAAAAGGAATCACTTTATTTTCGTATCCACGATAAAAACATTGCCGAACTTGCAGAAATGGATATCAGAGACCTGGCAACATGGATCGACAAGTTGCCGGAGCATCTCGATAAGCGCCAAAAACAAATTGCCTCTGAAATACTGAAAGAACTGCGTACCCGCATTCAGTTTTTACTTGATGTCGGTCTTGATTATCTTTCTCTTAACTTGCCTTCACGCACGCTTTCAGGGGGAGAAAGTCAACGGATACGCCTTGCCACTCAGATCGGTTCGCAGCTTGTCAATGTACTTTATATACTTGATGAGCCCAGTATCGGACTTCATCAGAGAGATAATATCAGGTTAATAAATTCACTGAAATCGTTGCGCGATGCAGGTAACTCCATTATTGTGGTCGAACACGACAAGGAAATGATGCATGCAGCCGATTATCTCATTGATATGGGCCCTCATGCCGGAAGGCATGGAGGTGAAATAGTTGCCGCCGGGACCCCGACCGAAGTAGAAAGATCAGAAGGACTTACTGCAAAATATCTGCGCGGTGAACATTCTATTCCTATCCCGCAGAAACGACGACAGGGTAATGGCAAATTCATATCAATAAGAGGTGCGCGAGGTAATAACCTAAAAAATATAAACCTGAACATCGAACTTGGCAGATTGATCTGTATCACAGGTGTCTCTGGGAGTGGAAAATCGTCACTTATTAACGAAACGCTTTTCCCTGCATTGAGCAAGCATTTTTACCGTTCCCTGGCAGAACCTTTACCATTCAGTTCAATTGAAGGATTGTCGAATATTGATAAAGTCATCGATGTAGATCAGGCCCCGATCGGTCGCACTCCAAGATCAAATCCGGCAACGTATACCGGTGTTTTTTCAGATATCAGGAACTTGTTTTCCCAAACTACAGAAGCAAAAATCAGAGGCTATAAACCGGGCAGGTTCTCCTTTAATGTAAAAGGGGGACGTTGTGAAACCTGTCAGGGAGCTGGAGTCCAAACTATTGAAATGAATTTCCTTCCGGATGTTTACGTTGAATGCAAAGATTGCTCCGGTAAACGTTATAATCGTGAAACGCTTGAAGTGAAATACAAAGGAAGGAACATCAGCGAGGTATTGGACATGAATATAGCCGAAGCTTACGAATTCTTTAAGCATGTGCCTTCTATTCACCATAAACTATCAGCATTATGCAAAGTTGGGATGGGCTATGTCAGGCTGGGGCAATCGTCCACTACTTTATCAGGAGGGGAAGCCCAACGTATTAAGCTGGCTGCCGAACTGGCAAAGCGCGATACCGGCAAGACTCTTTATATACTTGATGAGCCCACCACAGGGTTACACTTTGAAGATATACGCGTACTCCTGGAAGTATTGAATAAACTGGTTGACCGGGGAAATACAGTACTTATTATCGAGCATAATATGGATGTCATTAAAACTGCGGATTATATTATTGATATGGGACAGGAAGGAGGACAGGAAGGAGGTTACATAATCTGTGAAGGCACCCCTGAAGACCTCATAAAGTGCAAGAACAGTTATACTGCACAATATCTGAAAAGAGAATTAGTCCACTAATTGGTTGTTAATAGCTGTAACCCTTCTTCACTTAATTTCGTTATATCTTTGCCGCATTTATGTAACCGTAATAATTTCCATTATGTCAAGCAGTGAAGATAAGATTAAAAGCGCGTTTAAAAAGAAAAACTGGAACGAGATCAAAACATCAGACAGTTGGAATATTTTTAAGATAATGTCTGAATTCGTGGAAGGATATGAGAAGCTTGCCCGCATTGGACCCTGTGTTTCAATTTTTGGAAGTGCGCGCACCGAGCCTGGCACAAAATATTATAAGCTGGCAGAAGAAATTGCATTTCAGCTGACACAACTCGGATATGGTGTAATAACAG
The DNA here is from genome assembly GCA_964634105.1 of uncultured Bacteroidales bacterium. Taxonomy (GTDB): domain Bacteria; phylum Bacteroidota; class Bacteroidia; order Bacteroidales; family UBA10428; genus UBA10428. The sequence continues at coordinate 53,399 of CAZWIU010000014.1, forward strand.
GCGGAGGTCCTGGAATTATGGAAGCTGCTAATCTTGGAGCAAAGAGGGGAAAAGGCCGATCGGTTGGTATTAATATTGACTTGCCCTTTGAACAGGAACCCAACCTGTTTATTGATTCGGATAAACTTATCACCTTTGATCATTTCTTTGTAAGAAAAGTCATGTTCATGAAATATGCACAGGGATTTGTTGTCTTACCGGGAGGCTTTGGCACCTTTGATGAGCTTTTTGAAGCCCTTACGTTGATTCAGACTGAAAAAATCGGACGTTTTCCTATCATTTTAGCCGGAAAAGAATACTGGGGCGGGTTAATTGAATGGATAAAAAATACAATGCTGGAACAAAAGAATATATCACCCGAAGATATGGAGCTCTTTCAACTGGTGGATACAGCGGAGGATGCAGTAAGTAAAATCGATCAGTTTTATTCTAAGTACTTACTGAGTCCAAACTTCTGACAAAAAGTAATTAACAACATTAATTTGTTGCATACCAATATTTTAGATTAACTTTGTTCAGTATATAAGAAGTGTGCTCTTTGTTCTTATTTGGTTAAATCTCTAATTTTAATGAGTTACTTAATTTAAGTACTTGATGGATAGGGTATTTACGATAATAATAAACCTGATTGCCGCACTTGGTATCGCCAGTATATTTCAGCCGGGAGTTACTGTCAATGTACAAGCTCCGACTGAAGTTGTCGCAGGTACTGAATTTGAGGTTAAGGTAACCATCCAGAAAGGCGACCTCGAGAGCTTTTCACGGCTTCAACAAGATTTACCTGCAGGCCTTATAGCATCTTCCTATATAACATCGAACGCCGACTTTTCTTTTGAGGAGAAACGAGTCCGGATGATCTGGCTCAAATTGCCACAGCAGGAAGAAATAACAGTTGCTTATCATATCAAGGTCGACGAGCGACTAAAAGGAAATTTTACTATTGATGGCAAATTTTCATACATTGAGGAGAATGAAAGAAAATCGGTAGGTGTAACCAGCCAGTCGATCACCATTCTGCCATCGCCAACAATCGATCCTTCTCTGATTGTGGATATCAACGATTTTGAAAAAGCTGTAATACCCTACATACCTTCCGTAACAGAAGGACAAATGGCATGTATCCGCCAGATTCCTGATGTATCTGCAGAAACCGGAGAATACATCGTAAATCTTCTGGTTAATAAAGAAACAAAGCAGAAATTTGCGAAAATAGAAGAACATATCCCTGACGGCTATAAAGCAGTAAACATCGACCCGAAGGAGGCTATTTTTACATTCAAGGATAATACCGCAAAATTTCTTTGGATGAATCTTCCGTCGGATCCTTATTTTCTTGTTTCCTATAAGCTTGTTCCGGTTGATAATAATACTACCAGGACACCATCAATTAAAGGTAAATTTTCCTATCTGGAAGGAGAAAAAACAATCAGTATTGATATTCTTCAAACCCATCGCGATCTGGCATCAATTACGCCTGCTGAAATCCCGGAACTTATTGCTTCTGCATCATCTGCTCCATTAGCACTGGCTGAAACGGAAAAAAAAGATGTTAAAGAACCTCCAAAGGATAAAGTAAAAGAAGAACCCGTAAAGGTTATTAAAACTGAGAAAAAGGAAAAGAAAGAAGCAAAAGCTATACAGAAAAAGCAAGACAAAGATCTTAAAAAGAATCTCCGTTACCTGCTCGAACCTGAAGAGGGAGTATATTTCAGGGTTCAGCTTGCAGCAGGGCATAAGAATGTAGATATTAAAAAGTACTTTGAAAAGTATAATCTCGATAAAGAAGTACGGAAAGAATCTCACGAAGGCTGGCAAAAATATTCTGTTGGTTCTTTCAAACAATATAAAGAAGCCCGCGATTACAGGGTTCATATCTGGAATACAACCGTAATCGACGACGCTTTTGTATCGGCTTATAATAGTGGTACGCGAATCACTGTGCAGGAAGCATTGATGATCGGTAACCAGGAATGGTATAAATGATCTATAGAAGGTTATAAAATATACATGCGGCGCGGTATCAATATAGTACTTCTGATCACAGCTATGTCCTTCCCCCTCTTGGTCCAGGGACAAGGAGATATTGAAGACCTGCTGTATACAGAGGTTGATAACCTGAATCCGGTTTATAAACCTGTCGTCGGATTTGGTATCGGAACATTTAGCTTTTTTGGCGAGATCCATAACCCTGATCAGAATCCTCTGAGCGCAAAACGCCCAAGCTTTAATGTTAACGTTGCCACATTTATTGATAACAAGCAATATATACGGGCAAACTTTTATTTCACCTACGGAAGGATTACTGGAAATGAGCGATCATATAGCGATACGGCAAGGAATATGAATTTTGAATCGGAGATGCTTATCTTCGGAGTAAACCTGAATTACGATTTTGACAACTTTTATAAGACTTACCGACGTGTGCACCCTTACGTTTCATTAGGATTCGAAACCCTGACCTTTAATTCAAAAACGGACGCATTTACCACTATCGAAGAAACCCCGGTGCGATATCATTATTGGGAGGATGGTACTATACGAAATCTGCCCTATTCAGCTGCCAATGTTACAAATCCTAACCTGAGAATGCTGCAACGTGATTATGAATACGAATCAAACCTACGCGGTAACGCCGAATATGACTGGGGCATGGGAGAATATCCGAAATATACATTTGCCATTCCTCTTGAAGTCGGGCTTGACTTCTGGATCAGTAATCGCGTACTGTTTCGCGTTGGTACTTCGTATCATTTCGTTTTTACCGACCTAATTGATCATGTCAGCAGTGAGAATACATCCGGAATAATAGGGGACACAAAAAAGGATAATTTCATGTTTACATACTGCTCCATGCATCTCGACCTGTTTTCGAGCAAGAAGACCTTGGCCGTTCAACGATTATTTGCCGATATCGAACTTGACCTCACCCTGATCGGTGATGATGATAACGACGGATACATGGATGGCTGGGATCAATGCCCTAATACTCCTTTCGGTGTTGAAACCGACACAACTGGTTGCCCACTCGACGAAGATTATGATGGCGTACCTAATTTTCAGGATGATGAACCCTATTCACGTTACGGAGCATTCGTTGATGACCGGGGAGTTGAAATTCCCGAAGAAAAACTAATCGCCAGCCTGGATATGTCAGGAGCAGTTCGCAGGGAGGATGTAAGCCTGTATCTTCGTACCCCCTCTTCATACAGCAGATATCAAAATATTACCACAGATCAGATACCACAGAAATTTACAAAAGTCGATTCCGATAAGGACGGTTATATTTCGTTCGATGAAATTCTGGATGAAATTGATGATTTCTTCGACTTTAAAACAGATCTTACCTCAGACGATATCTATGAATTGAATGATTTCTTCTTTGCCCAGTAGAGTCTCTCCTATAATTTTCTTAGCCTGTCATGCTGGCGTTTTGTGTCGCGCTTCTTTATATCTTCCCGCTTATCATATTCTTTCTTGCCACGAGCTAATGCAATATTTAATTTGGCATAGCCCGAGTCGGAAATGAATAATCGTGTTGCCACAATAGTTAAACCCCTCTCCCTGGTTTTTCGTTCCAGTTTCCTGAGTTCGGTTTGATTTAAAAGGAGTTTCCGATCCCAGGCAGGATCGTGGTTAGCGTACCCACGGTTTACATACTCTGCAATCTGCATATTTCTTACCCATAACTCGTTGTTCCTGAAATAGCAGAAAGTATCAACAATACTGGCTTTCCCCATCCTGACACTTTTTATTTCTGTACCGGTAAGCACAATCCCTGCTGTGAACTTTTCAATAAACTCGTAATCGTGCGAAGCTTTTTTGTTGCGTATGTCAATCTTATTCGCCATTTCGGATCATTTCATTACACAATTTGCAAAGTAAGAGTAATTTCGCAGAATGACAAAAGAGGACTTACTTTGAACCGATCTGCACAAAAATATAATCTTATTGTAGTACTTGGACCAACGGCCAGCGGGAAAACAAACTTTGCGGCTGAGCTGGCAGCACGTATCGACGGGGAGATCGTCAGTGCTGATTCGCGCCAGGTGTACCGGCATATGAACCTTGGTACCGGAAAGGACTATGGAGATTATCTGATCGATGGAAAGAAAATCCCGTACCATCTGATCGACATTAAGGAACCCGGATACAAGTATAATGTGTATGAATATCAACGCGACTTTACACACGCATACCAGGATATTACAGGTCGTAAACGCATGCCGATTTTATGCGGGGGAACCGGATTATATATTGAAGCTGTAACCCGTTCGTATAAACTGATATCGGTCCCAAAGAATGAAAAATTGCGCCAGGACCTGGCTGGCAAATCGCTGGAAGAACTTGAAACAATATTATCAGCCTACAAAAAACTGCATAATAAAACCGATACTGACACCATTCCACGGGCCTTAAGGGCAATAGAAATTGAAGAATTTTATTCTCATCATCCTGAGATCGACCCCTCATTTCCTCCTATCAATCCGGTATTCTTTGGGATGCAGTGCGAAAGGTCAATCCGGAGAAAACGAATAACCGATAGATTAAACCAGCGGTTACAAGCCGGTATGATTGATGAAGTAAAAACACTTATTGATATGGGAATTAACCCGCAAGATTTGATCTACTACGGATTGGAATATAAGTATATAACAAGATATTTATTGGGCGATCTGACGTATAATAATATGATAAAGGATCTTAATGTGGCTATTCATCAGTTCGCTAAACGCCAGATGACCTGGTTCAGGAAAATGGAACGTGAAGGAGATACTATCTATTGGATTGATACGCAGTTACCCATGGATAAAAAAATGAAGTTGGCCCTAAGCTATCTGAAGGAATTTCATAGATAAAGTTTCAAAGTTGAGATCATCTAATTAGTTGACCCTTAAATTTGGAATAAAGCATTGTATATTAACAATTTATGTT
>CAZWIU010000015.1:0-58292 GCA_964634105.1 uncultured Bacteroidales bacterium
CAGAGGCTAATTATCTGTAGAAAAAGTCACATGCGAAAGTTTGAGCCCCGCAGGTAGCGATATATCCTTATTCTCTTTAAATTCATCGGTTTCGAAATTTTAAAAAATATTTTAATCGGACAGTAGTGATTTTATTGTTACAATATAAACCTAAAATATACAATTATAGTATAAATTCATCCGGAGAGTTCGTTGGAATTGTGAAAAATACAAAAAAAAGATTTTTTAACTGTTGATTTCGTAAGAATAAATGTTCACAAAACAGGGTTAATAAGACAACATTATAATATTCATTTACAATGAACCTGCGAGGAGTATAAAACCGGAAGGACTGAAAACACACTGTCTTCGATCACTTAAGTATATGCCGGAATGCAAATATGGTTATGTCATCGAGCTGGGGAAGCTTGCCCTTCCAGTCGGTATATGCCTTTATCAGGGCATTTCTTTGTTCTTCCATCGACAGAGAACATATATTCAATAACAGATTTCTAAAAGGACGATACTTAAATTTCTTGCCCTCATCACCGCCGAACTGATCTGCAAAACCATCGCTAAAAAGGTAAACCATGTCCCCTTCTTTCAGCTCGAAAAAATGATTTTTAAACGAAACCTCTTCCTCAGCTGCAACCCCAATGGGCATTTTATCGCCTGGTATCTCGATGAGTTGATTTCTGTTTTTGATGATGTACATTGGATGAAAGGCCCCAGCAAACTGAAGTATATTAGTGTCCGTTTCGACAATTACAAGCGACATATCAATGCCATCTTTCTGTTCACTTGCCTCGCCGGTTTGATGTAATGCTTTCATAAAATATTCCCTGAGAGTATTCAGAAAAGCTGAAGCATTTAATTCAGGAAATGTATCCACCACCTGGTTCAGAAATGCAATACCCAAAATACTTAGAAAAGCTCCGGGGACACCATGCCCAGTGCAATCGGCTATAACTAAAAACAACCTGTTCTTTTTCTTGCGTATCCAGTAAAAATCGCCGCTTACGATTTCATAGGGCATATATACAAGAAAGGATTCCGGGAACAGACTTTTTATAAGCGAAGCGGAGGGCAATAAAGCTCTCTGTATATAGCTTGCATATTTTAAGCTTTCTGTCAGTTCCTTTTTCTGCTTCTCAACAATCGCATGAATCTGATCATTACGCATTTTGCTACTAATCATGAAATCCTAATGAAAGACAATTAACTAATAATCAACAAGCTATGTTAATAATAATAATTGCTTTTTTTATTATTATACTTTAATTTTAAAATCTTATTATCAGTAAAAACACTTTTACTTTCTGGTTGTTTATCATATTATGAATTCACTGGTAATCATTTTTTACTCATTTTGCATGTCGTTCATCATCATGAATATCCTGGTAATTATTTCTCCGGAATATATTGAGGACGAAAACGGTCATCTGGTTCCCAGGAAGAAAACCCTTATAAAGAAGCAAGTTGCGAGAACCTGATCAGAATTAAATCCTTGTTATTTAATACCAGAATTGTTCCGTTTTTATCCGTCAGGACACTTTCCACCTCATTATTTCCAAAAAGTTCCTTTGTAGCCAACAGTTTACCTTCTTTTGAAAAGAGCTTAATCTTCGCGCCGCCATTCCTTTGCTCAAGCACCAGTAAATTATCCTGGGCAACCGAAGCGATATCGCGTACAATAAGGGTTGTGTCTGTTTTGTCGTATGACTGAAGCCAGGCTTTCGTTCCATTTGCCAGGTACTTTGCATAGAGTATTGACTTTTTACTTGCACCGGCCAGGTAAAAATCACCCGTGAAGGTCATTCCGCAATGAGTAACTACAGAAGGTGGTGAAACTGATGCATCCCAAAGAATATAACGGCGAGGATCCATAAGCGATACCCAGTTAGAACCGCAGAGCATCATGTTACCATCGGCAGTGAAAAGCAAATCGTTAACCGAACCTCGCCCTGTGTATACTCTTTCACCTATTTTTTTAGCTTCAGCATTGAATATTGAAATCGCATATTGCACTCCCAGTGTGTCCCTGGCAACAGACCCTCCAATATAGATACGGTCGTTTTCATCGATAGCACAAGCATTTACATTAATCTTTCCAAGATTCTTGTTCCATATCTTTTTACCATCACTTCCGAGTTTAAACATCCACCCCATTTTAGAGGCACTATCGGCAGAAAGATGTGTATATCCAAGAACGATAATATTTCCTTTTGAATCGAGCAATACGTCGCAAATACTGTCTTCAAACGACTGACCTATTGTTTTGTTCCAAAGCATTTTGCCGGTTGCATCCAGTTTCAGTATCCACGCATCGGCAAAGGCTGTATCATTATCGCGTGTATTACAAGCAATAATATATTCACCCTGAGGATTTGTAATTACTGAACCACCTGATTCAATGCGGTTATTATTATCAAAACCTTTAGCCCAAAGAATTCCGGGACTCGTAAAGTTCTGATCTCTTAAATACTGGGCGCCAAGCTCGGAGGCCTTCAGGTTGAATATATCGATGAAGTATTGCCCTTCGGGATACTTCTGTATAAATTCATTGTATGCCTGAAGCGATCGTATACGCCTGGCCTTTTCATAGAGTATATTTTGCTGTCGTATCTTTGCTTCTGCAACTTCCAGCGCATCGGGGTATTCACTGATGAACTTATCGTATGCTTCCAGCGTGTTAATCCTTCCTGCATCGGCAAAGGCTGCTGCGTTTCTTAATTTAATAGCTGCCTGGATGTATTCCGATTCCGGGAACTGTGTTATATAGGTTGTATAAGCATTCGGAGTGTTCTGACTTTTAGCTTTTTCAAATGCAAGCTGATTCCGGTAACGTTTTGCCTTATCAATTTGTGCAGCATCCGGGAATTTCTTCATAAATTCCTCGTAGGCTTCCAATGTATTCTGCTTCTCATATTTCCGGAATTCGAACTGATTACGGATGTGAACAATATTATCGTAATGCCTGAAATTGGGGTACCTGTTCAGTGTTTCATATACTGCATCGAGATTGTTTTCCTCCCTGATATACTTTATCAAACGGGCTTCTATGGCATTGAGCGCATTCTCAATCTTTTTCTTTACAGGGCGGTTAGATTTATCTTTCGATATTTCAGATTCGAGAAAGTATTCACCAATGATCTCGATCTCTTCCTGTGAAAGTTCACCCATCCTGTTTTGAATACGCTCAATATACTCCCATGCGTCAATAATATCAAAATAGGATGAACTGTCGTCAGCCAGTACGAGAGCCATTCCAAAATTTGCCGCAATATTATTCTTGTCGGACGACAGTATATCTTTAAATGCATTATAGGCTTTGTCATATTCAAGTTTTCCAAGACTTTTAAATCCTCTTTTCAAACTTTGCCCATTTGTCAGAATACAACAGGCTATTAATAGGATGCTGAATATATGTTTCATTGTTTTTCGATTTCTGAATTTGACCCTGGTTATTTTTTCAGCAATGTAAATTCAACTCTTCTGTTAACTGCCCTGCCTGCATCAGAAAGGTTTGTATCGATAGGTTTAAGCTCGCCATAGCCTACTGCCTGCATAGATACTTCAGGAATACCTTTCGTTTTGAGGTATTCGACTACTGATTTTGCCCTGCCTTCCGATAATTTCTGGTTATAAGCCTCAGTGCCTTCACTATCGGTATGACCGCCTATTTCGATCAGCTGGATGTTATTGCTCAAAACAAATGCAGCGACTTTATCAAGTTCGGGATAGGATGCAGGGAGTAGGGTTGTTTTATTAAATTCAAAGAAAATATTCTCCAGTACAATGGATTCTCCTTCCTCGATGGTTTGCAGCCCTTCCACAAACTCATCGAACTGGACCACTGGTTCAACAAATTTTATTGTACCTGATGCCTGGCAATTAAAAGCATCGTAGGCAATATATTTATAGGTACCGGCAGGTAGGTTTTTTAGTTCGTTCCCTTGCATACCATTGCTCCATTCAACGCGATAAGGTGGAGTCCCACCAACCATTCCGACTTTAATATGCCCATCGTTTAGCTTCTTAGGAATTTTACCAGTAACTGGATTTAATCCTCCTGTGTAACTTGTGTCGATTATTTCAGCTTCAAAATCGTGGTGTACACAGGGACAGTCGGTACAATTGTCAAGCGGTCTGATGATTACATCATCGAAATAATAGTAAGCATATTCTTTATTCATCAGGTTCTTCATATTCTTATCGGTAGCAACATAGTTGGTATTATCATACGATCTGAAATTCCCGATTATAAAATATTTTTCATTTCCTGATGCAATATATACCGTACAGATCTCTTCCCAGTCGTTAATATTATCAAGAAACAATCCGTCTTTATTATTGATCTGTGGCTTATATGGAAGATTGACCATGAGATCGTTCCGGATTTCCGAAAGGCTAAAAAAAAGACTGAGCTGATCGACAGCGAATTTCGAGTATGATGCCAGTTTATAGGAAAAATTAACACAATACTTTTTCCCAGCAACCATCGGTGTTTTTAGCATACCCTGTATATACTCACGATAGCCATCGTCAGTCCCACTCAGCACAGCGCCAACATAGCCATTACCGGTCTTTGGTTCACTTTCTCCTGCGAAATTTTTAGGTACGCCTACACCTTCCTGCCTGAGTGGAGAACAACGGTTAAAATAATCGGGGGTTGCTTTCGTTGGGTAAGTCCATCCCCTTACCAGCTTATGGCTTAAATTTAAGGGAGTGAAGGATTGAGGACATTCATCATACTCTTCAAAACTGTAGTTGACAACAAGGTTTTCCGATTGAGCATTAAGAGGATAATAATAAAAAAGTCCTGTTAACAGTACGATCAGGGTCTTCCTTAGTATTCGATTCATGATCATTCATTTTGGATTAGTAAGCAGTTGGTTTCACCTCTAAAATACAGAAATAAATGCATCTTATCAAATAAGAAACAATTAAATGGTATTTGTTTTCTAACCTGACAGGCAATGCTTGATTATATCAGACCTTTCGGCCGATCCATAACATTCAGAATACCTCGCAACAAAGGTTACTTATTCACAGCCTATCAGGAATAATACTGTTAATTTATTCCTTCCACCAGGGAATGGGTTCCAGGGCTTGTCCGACCAAAAAGGATTGACCTATATAGGGAGTAATTACCTGTATTTTCAGCTTTGTAGCTTCCTTGAGTAAACGTTCTACCGGTTCCTGCCAGGGATGGAAAGACAGATTGAATTTTCCCCAGTGAATGGGCATAAGGAATTTGCCATTCAGATCGAGATGAGCCTGGGCAGACTCTTCGGGAATCATATGAATAAACGGCCAATATTTTCCGTAAGCGCCACATTCCATAAGTGTTAAATCGAAAGGTCCATATTTCTCTCCAATCTCCTTAAAATGTTTACCATATCCGGAGTCGCCGGAAAAAAAGATTTTCTGTTTCGGCGAGCCTATTATCCATGAGCACCATAAGGTACTGTTGTTCTGTCCCCGCCTCCCGGAAAAATGTTGTGCAGGAGTAGCAATGAATTCAACAGAATCTGCCAACTGCATGCTTTGCCACCAGTCGAATTCGATTATATTTTCAGCCGGAACACCCCATCGTACCAGGTGTTCACTTAATCCCAGGGGAACTAAAAAATGTTTAACTTTTATATAGTAATCCCTTATGGTTCTATAATTGAGATGATCAAAATGATCGTGCGACAGTAGAATAACATCTGGAATAGGCAGTTCCTCAGGAGTCAAAGGACTTGCAACAGGAAAAGGCTTCGGTCCGATGAATGAAACGGGAGAGGCCCGATTGCTGAACACCGGGTCGGTTAGTATGGTCAGCTCGTTGATACGAATCAACATATTTGAATGTCCGAGCCATGTCACTGAAAAACTATCCGGATCCATTGTTGTATCGAAGTTTGGTTTTACAGATGGCAACGGCCGGACAGGAGTTCTTCCAGGATGCTTACCAACCTGCTGCTTAAGCATCTTCAGAACTGATTTTGGCAGGATCACAGGAATATCTTCGTTATTCATAAATTTATTGCGGTCATACCTGGAGGATTTTGCATACACGGACATCCTGGTTGTAGCAGGTAGTTTACCAAACTGAGGGGCAAATCGTGTATAAATGTTTATACCAAGAATAATTGCTGCAATTGAAGAAATACTTATTATAAGAACCATCTTATCTTTTTCATCCATTAATAATTAATTTAACTACATTCACCCCAGGCAGAATATTGACAACGAATACTGTTATCCAGTTTGTCTGAAGAAAGAATGTTGATAATTCCTGTGTACGGTTCATATGCTAAAATAACAATTTGCTACATGCAATAGTTCTAACTGTAAATAAATTGGAATAGAATTCAAAATCTGCTATTTTTATAATAAATAATTGTATCATGAATATCAAACTAAATTTATCAGCCCTCCTGCTCCTGGTTGTTCTTCTGATAACTTCCTGTAATAAACAGTTGAAGCCTATTCCGGGAAACTGGGAAGGACAAGGAATAACATTTACGGTGTGTGCTACCAGCGACACCATAACCCAGCTCAATATCGTTATCCCGTACGGCGGAGAATATCTTGCCCAGATGTATTATGACCTGAATATTACCGATCATAAATTCTCCTCGGAACGAAGTGGCAATTCATTTTTAGGCATTCCTGAAGCCAATCTTCAGGGTGAGTTTATTTCCAGAAAATTAGCGAAAGGCACGTTCAACGGGGTAGAATGGACAGCCATGCCATCCGGGGAGAAAACACAAGAATAGGAATTCAGGCCAGATTCAGAGACAAACAGTATTCACATCTTAATTCCTGAGATTTGCATTACTCCGGAAAACTTCCATACACAACATTAATGCTTTTCGGAATTATTGTAAACTCGATAGGAGAATGACCGAGTGATTCTCCATCCGCCTCGACATGTATCAACGGATCCGAATCGATGAGGATATCCTTGCCGGTATAGCCTTGAATTTTTGGGTGGTCAAGAATTGAACCATCATATAACATTTTAAGGCTGCGTATTACTTCTCCCTTTCTCATACGCTTTATCACGGTAAGATCAAATAAGCCATCGTCGGCAATGGCATTTGGAGTTTGCATCATTCCGCCACCCGAATATTTCCCAATGCCCAGACTGATGGTAAAGACTTCGTCGCTTATTTTTTTCCCATCAATTTGGATTTCTGTGCGAGTATGCCGGTAGAACAGAAGACTCTGAAGAAGACTCCAAAGATAGATCAGCTTTCCGCTTCGTCCCTGCTCCTTATGTCGATTGGTACGCCTGACCACAACGGCATCGAATCCGAGGCCGGCAATATTCAGAAAGTACCTTCGTTCCCGCCTGGTTCCATGAAAATATTTTACCATTCCGGTATCCTGCAACCTATAATTAAATGCGCTGATGATCTTTATGGCTTCCTCATAATCATTGGGAATACCATACATCCTGCCCCAGTCGTTACCCGTGCCAACAGTGATCATTGCCAGAACGATATCGAGTGTGCGACAGTATTTCTGCGTGAAACAACCATTCACAACTTCATTCATTGTGCCATCTCCGCCCACAGCAATTATTTTCCGGCATCCTCTCTGGATGGCTTCAATAGTGATATGAATTGCATGGTGTTTCGCTTCGGTAACTCGTTGCTGAAAAGAGATATTATATTTATGAAGAAGGGCTTCAATTTTATTCCAGTCTTTTCTCCCCATGCCATTGCCAGCGTTGGGATTTATAACAACAAGCCACGGATCGGTTGCGGAAATCTGCATAGTATTTTATTTGACAATCCGGTGCAAATAACAAATTATTAGAGAACCAACAAAATAATTCTACAACAAAACATTTCAGTAAACATTATTCAAATAAAGTATCTGTATGGGGTAACGTGCTTCCGGTATTGTTCATAACTATCTGTACGCTTACCCATCATTAGGTAAAAAAATATTGATTGACTTATAACCTCTTATTTTTCCAGGCAGGTTATTATAGAAAGTTCCCGTTAAGTTTAACGAGTAGTTATCCGAAGGTAATTTTTTACACAGAAAACCGCTTTCTGGATAGTGGCAGCTTGCTTTTTATTACCAGGAACTCCTTCAACATTACCAACATTCAGAGGAATAGAAATGTGCTTAACCGGATGTAGTTCCAGTTTCGCAAGCTCATCATTTCCGACAGTGGTCATTATGGTAAGTTTTCGGATATCCTCTCCTAACCCCTTTGCATCTTGTGTGACTGGAATAGAAATGATATCGTCATTCTGAAGCGTAAGAAATACAGAATCGCCTTTTGAAACAGCAAGATTCATCTTATTCGAAATAACAAAGGCCAGGGTTACAGCAGTGTCACCCTGAAGAGTAGCCCAGACTTCAAGTTGGCCTTCATAAAATTTACCTGTCAGAAGTGAGGGTTGAGTAATTACCAGCCTTGAGCCATCCATCCCACTTACCTTGTTGGTAAGATATTTACAATTCTGCGCATAAATATTACTTACAGAGAGCAGTAAGATAAAGACAATTGCATAATGTTTCATATAAAATGAACATAGTCTATACTAAGATAATTTAAAATCGATGATGGACAATTGATTTTAGGCAACTTTATTATTATCAACCTTCTGAATTTAAATCTATCATCCCTATATAACAGTCGGGCTGCATGGAAGTTTAATCAATAACTATATAGTACAAATTGTGATCAGGAATTATGAGCCATTATCATATAAAAAGCACAGCTTCGTCCGAAGCTGTGCCAACGCGCAGCGACTAAAAATATTTCAGATGATTCAGCTGGACTTAACGTATATCTTAAAAACGCAACTATTTATATCAGGGAATACCAAGAAGTAACCCTGTCTGAAAAAAAATTTTTTACCTTGGGAGCAACTTATTATTATACTTTTCATATTTGTTCGACAAGTAAATATTTCCAGGTAACTTTTTTTAAGGTATACAGATAAATGAAATCCACTGGTAATTTTATGAAGAATAGTGAATCCGGTCAAATCATTCGCAATATATGTAGTAGTTTTGTTGTTCTTCTTTTGTTGCTTTTTACCTGTTGTTGTTCATCAGGAAAGAATGCGATAAAAACTGAAATACAGGAACGATCTTTCTTAGAAGAAATATCTTTTAATGCAGATTCCTATATTGGAAAACAAGTCACAATTGCTGGATACTTTCAGGGCTATGGTGGAAGTATGTGTATCATTCCTGAAAGATTTAGTGATAAACCGGTGTCATCGCGGAGTGACTGCATTTTTAGCAATGGCAAATATTGTGTTTATGTAACAGGAAGGGCTGATAGTAATTATAACCCCATGACAAACACGGTAATTCCTGCAGAATTATCGGCTTACGCACGATTAAACAAAAGATCTTATTTACATGCAATTAATATCACTCAAAAAACAGTAAAAATAATTTTATGAAAAACACACTTAGCATCTATTGTCTCTCAGCACTCATTATTAGTTTCTTGTTTATTAATCTGGCTTTACTAAATGCCCAGCCTGCCAAATGGACCTTCATGGTATACCTCGATGGAGACAACAATCTTGAAGAGGATGGAATATCGGACTTCAATGAAATGGAAGCAGTTGATTCTACTGACAGTATTAATATTGTTGTTCAGTTTGACCGGATTGGCGGATATGCCACCATCGATGGAAACTGGACCGACACCAGAAGATTCAGAGTTGAACATGATGACAACCTCAATGCAATTTCAACAGAACCCTTAGAAGTAATGGGCGAACTTAATATGGGCGATCCGGAAGTATTGGCTGATTTTATAGAATGGTCTGCTATGAACTACCCGGCAGAACATTATGCCATCGTGCTCTGGAACCATGGCGGAGGTATGTGGAAAAAGGACGATACCGGAAAACAAGTTCATCCTGATAAAGATGTTTGTTATGATGAGTCGGATGGAGATTATCTCACAAATTATGAAGTCGGTGATGCAATCAGAAATTCGGGTATTCATTTTGATATTGTTGCCTATGACGCCTGTTTGATGGGTATGATTGAGGTTGCTTACCAGATCCGTGATTTAGCTGATATTATGGTTGCATCGGAAGAGACGATCCCATTGGCCGGATACGATTATACCGGCTTCCTTCAGGAGCTGGCCGCAGATCCGAATATGCCTTCCTCTCTTCTAAGCGAGTACATGGTGGATTCCTACGGAGCTTCTTATCCTTTTGATGCTGTTACCCTTTCTGCAATAGATTTGCACCTGATAAGAGATGTTGCTGCAAAGAACGATACGCTGGCAAAACGAATTATAGAAAACGATGTATCGTGGAGTGAAATCGGTGCAGCCTGGAACGAAACTCAGTATTTTTACGACTGGTCATATCGCGATTTGTGGAGTTATGCCAACCTGGTTAATAACTATGTCGACGATGCTGCGATTAAATCAGCTGCGACTGATCTCATGGTATCCATTGAAAATGCTGTTTTTGATTATTATGCCTCATCCAACTATAATTCAGCAAGAGGTCTGTCGATCTATTTCCCGGATTTGAGTAATTATAATTTCGCCTATGAAGATCCTTTGGCCGGAAGAGATTTTGCTGACAGCACAGGATGGGTCAATTTTTTGCATATCTATCATGAAGAATCGTACATTCCTCCTGACACATGCGCCTGCCTGAACCTGAGTATACTTACAAATCCTTCCGGTACATTTGAAGATGGCAGCGGCGATAAAAACTACGGCAATAATTGCGAATGTGCATGGTTAATCCAACCTTCACATGCCGCTTCAATAACGGTAACTGTTAATAGTCTGAACCTGGAATACGATTGCGATTTCCTGTATATCTATGATGGAAATACCAATAATGCCAGTATGCTCGGAGAGTTTACCGGAACAGCCACAAACCACTCAGTAACATCAACCGGGGGTGCAATTTATATAGAATTTACAACCGATTACAGCGTTACAGAAGATGGGTGGGAAATCACTTATACCACCACCGGATTGGGAGACGATCCTATTCAGAGTATTTTAGATGACTGGAGAATATATCCAAACCCGGGAAATGGAACCATGCATTGTGAAAGACTACAACCGGGTTCATGCGGTACATTAATTGAAGTTTATGATGCCATGGGACAGGTCGTTCTGAGTAAGGAAGTCCCTGGCAAAGAAGATAGGCTACTCATTGATATTAGCGATAAACCCGAGGGAGTATATTATATAAAGATATCGGGTCAAAACGGATCCATTATTAATAAATATATATTGAACTGAGATAGACTTGCTCTGAACATATTGGGAGTGGGGATGCGATATCCCGAGGATTCGGGACGTATCCCTACTTTTTTAATTTATGACCGTGCAATTATTGGAATGTGATATATCGTAGTCCTTTATTAGATTATTATACAAGCTATAATTATTTGTTCCGTATAGATAATTATTCAACTTTGATTTGGACAATAATTACATAAGTCTCTGGTGACTTCTCTTTCGGTTTTTTGATATATTTGACAGAATAAAGTCCTATATCCATTTTCTGAAATGGCTATAGGTTTTTTAATACCTGAGCTTCTATACACTTAATTTCACTGCAATATGAGCAAAACCACGCTACGTGATTCAAGATTCATCCGATGGTCGATTCTGATAGTTGTTAGTGCCACCATGGCTGTTAACTATTTTTTTTATGATGTGTTATCGCCCCTGCAGGGCAAATTGAGAGAAATGCTGAATTTCACCAATTCGGAGTATGGTTTTCTTGTATCGGCCTATTCAATCCCGAATGTATTCCTGGCTATGGCTGTGGTTGGAGGAATTATCCTCGATAAAATCGGTATCCGGATCACCGGTACCTTGTTCATCGGACTGATGGCGATTGGCTCGATACTTACCGCCTATGGATCCTGCAATTATTTTGTCAACGGAGGATTGGGGTATCACTTGTTCAATTCATTCCTGACACAATACAGTCCTTCATTAAAGATGATGACATTTGGCTTCTTTCTGTTCGGATTAGGAGCCGAGACCAGTATTGTTGTTATTACTAAAATTGTGGTTAAGTGGTTCAAGGGAAAAGAGCTCGCATTTGCATTGGGTACCAATATAGCTATTGCTAGGCTTGGCACAGCCCTGGCCTTGATATTTTCCGCTTCCCTTGCCAATTCGACGCCCTGGAACAAGGCTATATGGTTGGGTGCAAGCCTCCTGTGCATCAGTCTTCTTGCCTATGGTTTTTATATTTTATTCGACATTAAACTCGACAAAGAGGTTAAAGAAAAAGAAGCAGCAAGCCCGGAAGATGAATTCAGACTATCTGATATCGGTAAGATCATCAAGATACCCGCTTTTATTTACATTACCCTGCTTTGTGTTACGTTCTACTCAGCTGTATTTCCATTCCTGAAATTTGCACCGGATATGATGGTAAATAAATTTGGTTTCGATCCGGAGGTTGGAGGAAGAATAGCAGCCATTCTACCGCTTGGCACAATACTATTCACTCCCTTGTTTGGATTATTCACCGATTTTAAAGGAAAGAGCGCTTCGGTAATGATCCTGGGATCCCTTCTCATCATTCTCGTACATCTTTCATTTGCGTTTACAAACATTACACCCTATGTTCCCATGTTCATTTTAGGCATAGGCTTTTCCCTTGTACCTGCCGCCATGTGGCCCAGTGTCGCAAAAATCGTTGAAACAAACAAAATCGGCTCAGCATACGGACTTATGTTCTCTGTACAAAATATCGGCTTATGGTTGTTCCCCCTCCTGATAGGGGTCGTATTGGACAGATCAAATCCTGGAATAACACAGGAAATGATCGACAGCGGGACTGCCTTTTACAACTATACAAATCCATCGATAATGCTTGCCTTCCTAGGGATACTGGGTATTCTGTTTGCTATTTTATTAAAACGGGAAGATAAAAGAGCAGGTATTGGGTTAGAACTGCCTAATATTGTCAAGAAAGAAGCACACTAGTTACCCTGGTTTTCAATACGATATTGAAGATTGCAACTGCCAGGAATTTTAACAGATGCATACCCTGCATGTAGGTTTGGCTTCTTCCTTGAAATACTAGAAAGATACCTTCCGTCGGAATGCACTACTTGTTTTTCAGGCAATTGCGATTGCTTGCCTGCATTCCGTACCCTAAATAATCAGATGTTATCAGATAGTTCAATTTTTCTATTTTTGTATACCATGAATTAAACGACCCACAATATCATTTTTATGCAATGAACCAACCCTACCCGCATAAATTCCAGCGAAAAATAACACTGGTCGATGCGACAGCAATTGTTGTCGGGTCGATGATTGGTTCGGGTATTTTCATAGTTTCAAGCGATATAGCCCGTACTGTCGGATCACCGGGCTGGTTGCTGGTAGTATGGCTGATAAGCGCATTTCTAACGGTGGTTGCCGCAGTCAGTTATGGCGAATTGGCTTCTATGATTCCCAATGCAGGCGGACAATATGTATACCTCAGGAAAATCTATAATCCGCTCATCGGTTTTCTGTTCGGATGGGCATTCCTGCTGGTAGTCCAGGGAGGATCCATTGCAGCTGTAGGTATGGCATTTGCTAAGTTCCTGGGGGTAATAATTCCGGGTATCACTGATGGCAATGTACTGGTGGAATTGGGTTTTATCAGAATATCAACAGTTCATGTAACAGCAATTCTATCCATTATTTTTCTTACCTGGATAAACACACGCGGAATTGTTACCGGTAAATCGGTTCAAAACCTGTTTACAATAATAAAGGTGGGCATACTGATTGTATTCATACTGATCGGAGTATTATTTGCCCGTAATACTGAAGCCATTCTCACAAACCTTAACAATTTCTGGGAAGCTTCCCATTATGTTAATGGGATCTCAACCCCGGTTCACGGATGGTCGCTTGCTGTATGTGTGACCATGGCTATGGTGGGCGCCCTTTTTTCGTTGGATGCCTGGAATAATGTGACCTTTGCAGCAGGTGAAGTCAGGCATCCGAAGAGAACAATTCCCTTGAGCCTTTTTTACGGTACCCTGATTGTAGGTATTCTCTATTTCTTTACCAATATAGTTTACCTAATGGCCTTACCTATCGATGGTTTACCTGAGGGTACCAGCGTGTTGGAAAGAGGAATACGATTTGCTGTCGACGATCGCATCGGGACAGCAAGCATGGAAGGCATCCTGGGAAGCTATGCTGCTGTAGTTATGGCTATGCTTGTGGTAATATCAACCTTCGGGTGTAATAATGGAATGATCCTTTCGGGGGCACGGGTTTATTATGCGATGGCAAAAGATCAGGTATTCTTTAAAAGTGCAGGAGAATTAAACAAACATGGAGTACCGGCGCGTGGATTGATCTTTCAGTGTATATGGGCTACTATACTTTGCTTATCGGGTACGTATAGCGACCTATTGGATTATGTTGTTGCAACTGTGATTCTGTTTTATGCCTTAACCATTGCCGGTGTATTCATTATGCGAATAAGGGAAAAAGGAACCATAAGAAAGTTCCGGGCTTTTGGTTACCCGGTTCTGCCTGCTCTGTATATTGCCGCTGTTGTTTTTATTTCGGTAATACTGCTTATATATAAATCGAAATATACCTGGCCGGGCATAGTGATCATCATTACCGGAATTCCGATATACTATATCTGGAAAAGAGTATATAAGGCAGATTAGTTAAAGAGTTGCCTGCCTGCAGGAATATGTATTGCGAAGGCAGGAGAGTTTGAAAATTTATGAGCCTTCTTCCATTCTTCCATTCTTTTATTAATCCTTTCTTACACTTTTATTTTTACTACCAAGTGCGCATACCAGCTTTCATCCTTTCCCAAATCCTACTGGCATAAATATTGTGCAATACTTGTAAGAAAAAAAGTCATGTTAAGTTTCTATTAACCAATACGTATGGCTATGAAACCGATCCTGTTTTCTGTGGCCTTATTCACCTTCCTCAACGCGTATGGCCAGCGTTTAAAAGACAACAAAAACTTCGTTGATTCAACCATAGCAAGCGTTATTGTTCGATATGATCCTGAAGCGCTAAGAATTCCAGGTAACACAATACCTATAGGTATTACCTCCGTAATGAAAGATGGTAAAGTTCTTGAAACGAAAGGGTTTCTCAACGGGACGTTAAGGTGGAAAAAATTCCGGATAGATATACAGGGAGGCAAATTTTGTTTTGGAAAAATCAGGCTCGATCCTTCTCATTCATACATGAAAAATCAGTATTTCACAGTAAATGTTTATGCAAAAAAATCGAAAAAACTTTTACGCTCACAACCTATAGCCTATAATTATGAAACGGAGGTATATGTGCTTGAGGCAGGCGAATATGCATTGGCTCCCGGGAACAGGATAAAATTGGGCTTACGTACATTCTACGATAATGAAATGCATAACGATTTTTGGCTAAGCTCGTCAAAATCGGCTTTAAAAGATTACCTGCTTGTCTCAGACGGAGGTCATGTATCAGGAGGAAGCCTTGTGATAAACAGCGACCCTTTTTCTATAAGTAATCATACCGTTAGACTTTCTGCCTACCTTTCCAAAAACCCTGATATTGCAGATACATTAATGGTGTTGCTGGATTATATCGATGATTACCGTTGCTTTGTATATGGCGGAAGTGGCTTTTCAGGAACAAGCGGTTCAACAGGAGGAACAGGTTCAAACGGCTCGAATGGCAGTGATGGCTATGATGGTTCCAGGGGACATGATTTAGATGTATTTGTTGATGCCTATTTCGATACGATCATCGATGCAGAGTTGATGTTCGTTCAGGTTACTGATTTAAGATCGGAGGAAATTTATAATTATCTCATCAATACAAATGGAGGAACAATTGATATTATTAGTCGGGGTGGTTCGGGAGGTGACGGAGGAAGCGGTGGAAGCGGTGGAAGAGGTGCAGACGGAGCTGCAGGGAGTTACTATACAGAGACTATAAGAGTAAACGACAGCACTACCACAACAATAACCGTGCAAGGTCCGGGTGGCGACGGCGGTAATGGCGGTAATGGTGGAAATGGTGGAGACGGCGGAAATGGTGGAAATGGTGGAAACATATCGATCAATTACACATCCTATGCAGAACCCTACCTGGATATGATTACGGCCAGAAGTATCGGTGGCTGTGGAGGCAGTGGAGGGTCGGGAGGATGTGGCGGATCAGGAGGAAACGGTGGCCAGGGAAATCCTACCGGCAGAAGCGGGAGCCATGGTTCCACTGGTTCATCTGGTTCATCGGGATATAGTGGAAGTCCTGGTAATGTTTCCTATTATTCCATCACACCAGAGTGAGTGTATTCTATTAATATCTGCGTATTATGCTAATCAGGAGTTCTGATGACTTTCATCATATTCCTTTATTTTTTCTATTACAGCCGGTTCAGCGGCATCATACATTTCCCTGATAAAGGGATCCGAAAAATTATAAGTACGCTCTTCGAGACTCATTGACTCCAACCTGTCAAAGAGCATTTCTTTTGCCAATTGAATGTCTTTTCCATATATATGATAGGAATCGGCCTGCCAGTTTAGGCGGCCAAGCTTTACCTCCCGGCCTGAACGTTTTGCTAATTCATCGGCTATGACCTCTTTATTAAATTGAATAAAACCGAACATATTCATAAAACTGGCGCCCCATGCATCATTACTTCTGAAACGGATGTTACAATTCAGCCAGTGAACACCATGTTCATCTTCGAGTAACCGATACCATAACGATTGCAGGCAGGGAGGATCATAGCATCTGGCATCCAGATCGGGCATCCAGGTAATCATTTGTGCCTGGCGGGTAAACGGCTGTTTAACCAGCTTAGCAATGACCGCTTCAATCTGATCAACTTTAAAAAATCCTTTCTCAACTGATTTTCCATTTTCCCTTTCCATCCAGGTACCATATCGTTGAAGTCTACCATGATAGGTATATTCCCAGCGGGTATCGGAAGCGTCGTTCATGTTTTTCACCCAATGATCTTTAAACCCTTTTAGCTCAAGAACATATTCTTTCAGTTGATCGATACCTCCCGGAAAAGCCATATGTATCATTGGTTCCGATTCGGGCTCCAGGATAGTAAGATATAGGGTGGCATCGATACTCTCAGGGTCACCGGGTTTATCATACTGGGTTTTAAAACGTATACCCTGTTTATACAAACCAACGAGAGCTTTTTCAAATGCTTGTGCAAGGTTTTTTTCGCAGACCGTGATAACAGGAATATTTTTCATGACGATAACCTGAATGGAAATTTGAGGGTAAAATATTGAAATCATACATAGCAACCTACCCTGCGGAAAAAAAGTTTTTAGGAGGTTATTAACCGGGTTGTGGATTTAGTGCAACCAGCATTTATTAGTTTAGGTGTCCAAGGGGTTAGGCTGTGGGGTATTAGGTTGTAGGTACTAATCCTCCTTCGTTTCACATGCGCCTACGGCGTAGACGCATGGCGGGCGAATGCATTTAGAAGTTGGGTTTTGGATTTTGGAGTTTGTTTTTAATTTATGTTAGCCAACGCTATTAGCTGCTATCTTTTTCTATAGTATATTTTCAGTTGCGGATGCAACCTTCTGTCCGGATGATTGCTTGATGCAAAAAAAACAACATTATATGGAATTTCATCTTTGTGTCGGATCATTATTCCATAGCGTCCCTCTGAACTGTTTATAATATCCTGAACTATCCCGGTGACATCAATATTCAAATAATTTGCCTCTGGATCATTATGTTTTCCGAGAATAACCTGATTCCTTGTTGTTGTTGCTGGTTGCGTATTCCATGTTACTGTATTATCATCCCAACCGGATGTTACGCGCTGAATCATTATGCTGTCTGATCCCTGGTTACCTTTATTCCCTCCCACTTTATTGTATACAGAGGTAGGATTAAAATACAGACTTAAGAATGCACTGTCAATTTTCGCATATGATGGTATCTTGCTCAGATTAAAGTCGATCAACACCCGGTTAACATTTAATTCTCCACCCTGGGTCCAGCTATAAATATGGATATCCTCCAATGCTGCGTAATTGTTATCAGGCACAATCAAACTAATAACAGCATCCCCCCTATCTGAATTTACTGGTATTACTACTATTTTTGTTACCGAGCATGAAAATAGCAGAAAGGCTGATAGTGCTAAAAATCCAATTTTTCTCATCGTAACATGTTAAATATTGCCTTCGTTATACTTATTCAAATATGAAACATAATTTACCTATTTCCCTGCATCATAGCTCCCCATAGCTTCAATCATTTCTTTATCTTCCGAAGCTTTATAACCTAATTCTTCAGCGTATTTCAGATCCTCCCTGGCTTTTTCCATATCTTTCATAGCAAAGTACACCAATACCCGGTGCCGGTATGCATTTGTGTTGGTATAATCCAGCTCCAGAGCACGGTTCAGATACTGCAATGCTTTATCGAAATTGCCTTTCTTATAATTCAGGTATCCGATAAAACTATATGCATCAGGATTCATGGGATTTTGACGAAGAGAATGCTGAAAACTATCGAATGCTTTTTCGAGATCTCCTTTCTTAAGGTAAGCGATACCAAGATTATTCCATCCAGCAAAATCCATCGGACTTTCCTTAACAGTCTGTGCAAAATCGCTGATCGCTTCATCAATTCTGCCAAGGTTTAACTTCGATTGTCCTCTTGCATTCAATGCAAAACTACTATCGGGTGTATCGGCCAGGATCTTATCACATAACTCAATACTATGCTCATAATTCTTCAACGTCTGCTCTATAGTAACATAATCGGCCAGGTATTCAATGTTTTCCTGGTCGATAGCATAAGCTCTTTCAATATATTTTTTGGCTGTTTCGAAATCGGATAAAAACGAATATATCTGTGACAGGTAGTAATTCGCCAGATCGGCACTATGATCATGTTCCACTACATAAATAAGATCGGGAATAGCAGACTCCATATCGCGCATACAATAATAGGCATAACCCCTCAACTGATATGCTTTAATGTTCTGCCCGGCATCAATTATTTCATTCAGATAACCGATTGCTTTTTCATATCTTCCTGTATCAATAAATCCTTCTGCAAACTCAATTTTCTCGTTCATTTTTTTCTGTTAAAACTAATTACGAATTAAAATATCTCATTATGACAGACCAGTAGCCCGTCCGTCGGGGGTCATTTTTATTTTTAATGCTGCGGGAACTTTGGGCAATCCGGGCATAGTCATGATATTACCACAGATTATCACGGCAAAACCGGCACCGGCTGAAATACGAACTTCATTCACGGTTATTTTAAATTTTGAAGGTCTCCCTCTCAGGTTTTGATTATCGGACAGCGATTTAGGAGTTTTTGCAATACATACGGGCAGAAGGCCATATCCGTTCTCATTCAACAGGTCGATATCATTTTCAGCCCTGCGATCAAATTCCACGCCATCGGCTCCATAGAGTTTCTCAGCTATGACAGCAATTTTTTCTTTCAGTGGTAAACTCAGCTCGTACAGGTAGTTTAGTTTTTTATTTTCATTCGCTTTTACCGACTCCAACACAGCTTTTGCCAACTCCAGCGCTCCTTTTCCTCCATGCTCGAAATGATTGGCTACCACAGCCCTTACTCCCATTTTATTACAAAAATCAATGATCTTATTAAGGTCTTTTTCCGTGTCGTCTGTAAATCTATTCAGGGCAACAACCGGTTCTAACCCGAACAAACGAATGTTTTCGATATGTTTGGCCAGGTTACCCGATCCACCGTCATCTTTTATCCCTCCGTGATACATAATCGCTTTAACCGTTGCAACAATCACAACGCCAGATGGATTCAATCCTGCACTTCTACATTTTATATGAAAAAATTTTTCAGCGCCGAGGTCTGTAGCAAAACCAGCTTCCGTTACGACATAATCGGCATATTTCAACGCCATCTGTGTGGCGATAACTGTATTCGTACCCTGGGCAATATTAGCAAATGGTCCGCCATGCACAAAAGCAGGAGTCCCTTCCAAAGTTTGAACCAGGTTGGGGTGAATTGTATCGCGCAGCAGGATCTGCATCGCACCCTGCGCACCAATATCTTCAACCTTAACAGGAGCTCCTTTATATGTAAAACCAATTACCGTACGTGATAACCGCTCACCAAGATCTTTAAAGTTAGTTGCCAGACAAAGCATAGCCATAACTTCAGAAGCGGGCGTAATATTAAAACCATCCTCCCGCGGCACACCATTACTAACACCGCCAAGACCTATGAAAATATCACGCAGCGCCCTGTCGTTCAAATCTATTACCCTTCGCCAGACAATTCTCCGAGGATCAATCCCCAGTTCATTTCCATGCTGCAAATGATTATCGATCAGCGCAGACAGTAGGTTATTCGCTTTGCTTACCGAATACATATCCCCCACAAAGTGCAGGTTAATATCTTCCGCCGGCATAACCTGAGAAGCTCCTGCACCGGTACCTCCTCCTTTTATTCCAAAGTATGGCCCAAGCGAAGGCTCACGAAGACAAATCGCAGTCTTATTCCCTAACTGCCGAAGGGCATCCCCCAAGCCAATGGTTGTCGTAGTTTTTCCTTCACCCTGGGGTGTGGGTGTCATCGCGGTGACCAGGATTAATTTTCCGTCCGGTGCGGATTCTTTTTCGTTGAGATATTGAATTGGGATCTTGGCAATATAATGTCCGTGAGGAAGGATAACTTCAGGATCGAAACCAAGTTCTTTAGCAATTTCTGAAATCTTTTTCAGTTTGTACTGATTATCGGTATAACTAAGACTATTCATTGCAGATAAAAAATTCAAATATAGTCTTCAATCGGATTGAATATGAAAATATCCGATTTTTTTATTCACGATTTGCCCGAATGATAGTCCCATGTTTAAAGAATCACTATTTTCTTATTTGTTGAATAGTTCCCAATGACAACACGCACAAAATACATCCCGGGTGGGTTATTACTTAAAGTTGTGCTTTCCGAATATTGACCTCTGTATTTTATTCCCTTAAAAATTGTCTCACGTTTGCTGCCTGTCCGGTCAAAAAGCTCCATTGTGAGATAAGCATCCTCATCAAGATTTAGTATATAGTATAATTCGTTGCTATCGAAAAGAACGTTGTTCAACAGGTTAAATTTAATTCCAGGTGAAGATAAGGCCGTTAGGCTAACTGGTTTAGGCTCAAGCAGGTCTACAGAGTCAAGGGTTCCGATCAAATCACCCCTGATATTGTATGCTATAAGTTCGATATACCGTGTTCCTTCAGGCAAAATTGTATTATCAGAAAGATAAATAGTCGTATCGGGATTTACAGAAAAAGGCGTCCCTTCATGGAGCGTATGGCCTGTACTATCCTTAAAGAGCAGTTGCAATTCCCCTGTATTAAATACTCCGAAAGTACCCGATACTTCCTGGCTTAATGAGTCGTACTGCAGATGCTCTGCCACTGCTCCGGCATGATCAGCACTCACAACCGGAAGACCAAGTTTTGTTGCATAGAAATGGTGGGTAAAAGAAACCGATCCTCCATCGGAAGAAATAACATTCAGCGGGTTCAGCGCTTCTATAGCCATAAAAGGAACCTGTCCTTCGACATATACTTCTGTCCATGCACCCGGCTCCGGATATTCTTCGCCGATGAAAATATCAAACAGGAAAACATAGGTTTGATGATCGCGCTCATCGACATAAGCGATCCAGCCTGCCGGTGAATCGGCATAGACTTTACCTTTGCTGTTCACATATTCAACTGAAAAGATCCCTGGTATAATCTCACCGATAAAAGCAGGTGAGGATGGTGAAATATATACCCCCGTTTCACCAAAGCGACTCTCTTTGCTCACCGGGAAATATACGCTGAAATTCTCATGATCATGAGATGTTCCGTGCTGTGTAGTAACATAGGAAGCTACCATAATTCCAGCGTTAAGGGGCGCATCCCTGTGGTTATATAGAAAAGTTGTAACCGTTATCCCGCTTGAGTTACTAGCAAATGTTACATATTTTTCAAATTGAATGTCCGTGATAGGTGTAATCTCTTTTTGACTCCTGAGAAGAAATTGAACAGTATCCGGATTTTCTATCAGTATCGTATCGTCATAGGTACCCCAGGTTAGAACTGCAGGTGGAGGCCATTCTTCGGGTGTAGTCCAGGTCTGGCAACCACCAAAACCCCAACTTCCCTGGAAAGGATTCTGACCAATATACGGATCGTAATCAAATCCGAAGGTTGACGGATTAAGTATGAGAAAAGTATCAATCCCGAAATCATACTGCATCATACAACCTCCCATGGAAGGGACAAAAGCAGCTGTTACAAATCTGTTCTTCAGCACTATCGTTTCCCAATCCCAATCGTTGTAATCACTGAACCTGTTATGAGTGACCGTATCAACCTGTGAGTAGACATTCAGGGGACTTATTATCAGTAAAATCAATTTAATGTATTTTTTTAGCATTCGATTTCAATATGATTCATTTATAAGCGGCTTTTCAGTATAGAGATAAGTTCTTTACAATCGAGATGTACCGGATGATTTTTCAAACCTGTAAAACGGACAATCTCTTCCATATCTTCTTCATGAATACCATATTCTGAAAGACGAGGGATATTAAACTTCTCAATGTAACGATCGATGGTATCCAGCAGGAAGTTGATCTTATCCAGTTCATCCATCGCGGGATTCTTTATAAATAACTCACCGACAGAAGCATATTTTCGGAAAACGATGGTGTCAGATCCTGCACTCTGTAATTTTTCTACAGTAACACGGTTTGCTATCCCCATAAGCGTTCCACATACAACACCATGGGGCACAGGGAATATACTTCCCAGGGGTTGCGCAAAACCATGGACCACGCCCAGACCCGCATTTGCCAGAGTAATCCCTGAGACCAACGCAGCATATGCCATGCCGGTTCGGGCATCGATATCCCGACCCTTGAAATATGCTTTCTGAAGCGAACGGGCAACAGATTCCATTCCGGATAGAGCAAGAGCGTCGGTAATAGGAGACGACTGTGTTGAGAGATACGATTCGAGGAGCTGAGTAAAAGCATCCATACCACTGGCAGCCGTTAATTCCGGAGGACATTCCAAAGATAGTTCAGGATCTATTATGGCATAATCCGGAACGTAGTTATCGTGTCGCAGCGATTTCTTAAATCCGCCTTTACCAACTTTAGAGATAACAGCATTCTTCGTTGCTTCACTTCCGGTTCCTGCAGTAGTAGGTATCGCTACCAAGGGTATTTTTTTACCAGAGGGTTGCATCGAGCCGACATCTTCAAGATAGTTTGCTGTTTTGTCGTTTTCACACATCATTGCAGCTATTGCTTTACCAGCATCCAAGACGCTGCCACCCCCAATTGCAATCACTGCATAAGGTTTCCAGGTTCTGTATTCTTTCACAGCCCGATCGATTGTTTCCGGCGAAGGCTCGCCTGTAATAATAAATCTGTGGAAACTAACACCAGAAGCCTGAAGGATTTTTTCAATTTTTTCTCTGATGCCAGTTTTGCTATAGGAATAATTGCCTGTAACCAATAACACCTTTGGGCCAAGAGCGCCAATTATTCGTGGTAATTCATTAAGAGCTCCGGGACCAAATCTGATCTTTGGAGTATTTACAAAACTGAAAGCGAGGGCTGTATTTACCATGCTGAAGGATCTTGCGGACAGATAATCACATGCTTGACACCTTCGCGTGGTTTGGCCATCCATCCTGCCACTTTATCTCTCCAGACTTTATAATGGAGTGTCTCCTTATGTGCTTTCGAAGACTCCTCGCTATCGTAGGCTTCATAAAGAGTAAATTTCGCAGGATCAGCAGCATCCTGAAGGATGTCAAACCTTAGATTGCCCGGTTCTTTGACAGATTCATAATGATTTTCTTTACAGGCTTCAATAAATTCGCCAATATACAACGGATTGACCCAAACATGAACAAAGGTTACTATCATTGCTAATACATTTATTTAAACTGAATTGTAGTTTCAGGATTTTTGCAGTAAAAATATAATTATATGATGAAGTTATCATTTTTTCAATTCAGCGTTCTTTAAGGAAAAGGTACCCGGTAAAAAGGAAAATTGTAGTAATGATCATACCAAAAAGAAATGCAAAAAAGATTGAAGCATACGCTGCAATGGCATTCGTTCTGGGATCCACAGGAAGGGAAAACAGATCATAAAGAGACCGGAAAATCATGTAAATTCCTATGGTCAGAAAAAAAATATGGAAGAATATATATAGAATCCTTGCAGTCAGGGAGTGTTTTAATAGCTCGTTAAGAGTATATCGTTGTATATGATAGATCTGTTTTATGCTGCCTGGGGCAAAATGGGATTTGTTTCCTGAATACTGAAAATTATTTTCTGAAGAAATAACCTCCCTCACCTTTTCTGCTATTTCCGGATGGTCTAAAAGATATTCGTACGCATTTTGCAAAATTGTAAAATAGTAGTGGGCTTTCTCCGAAGGATTTACATCTGGATGTAATTCTTTGGCAGATTTCCTGTAGGCAGTCTTAATGGCTTCAACATCAGCCCCCGGCTTTACTCCAAGAATTTTACAGCAAGTAAGGTACACGTGAAATGCGTTTATTCAATAAAATTAAGAAATATACAGCGAGGTGCAAGTAACCAGTAAGAATAATAGCAAAGCTGTCTGAATTTATAGTTTCAAATCAAGACTAAATAATATATTGAAAAACCTAGTGCGTTATAGTATAAATGATAGTAACTATGCCAACGATTATACGCATAAAAAGCGCCACGACACCACAATAATACATAGCAAGAATATAGTATAAGTCTGGGGATATCTCTTTATCAGAGCTATTTGCCTATCAAAGGAATCATGTTGTATTACTATGATTTTTTTCGAATGTCGATGATTTTTGTTAAAAACCCTGTTTAACCGGATAAAATAGTTGAGTTTCCCATTTGCTGGTATCGGATTCGGTAGCAGGATCGTTCTTTCTCACTTCCCATGTCAGGTTTGCCTTTCTCAGGTTATGTTCTCTGAAATAGCTATCGATGGCCTCGTAGGGCTTTGAACTGCCAAATTTACCCCAATGGGTTAATGTTGCGGCTTGTCCCTGTGGCAACTCTACACAAGAATATTCCTTCCATCCCCAGGTTTTTGCCGGTATCGGGAGACAACATGCATAACGGCAGACACCTTTAGTATCTCTTGAATAATAAATAGTAAAGGCCGGGCCTGTAGGCTGTATATTGCGCTTCTCAAGATATGCGCCAAGTCTTTTGAATAATTCGACTGATCTGCCTTCAATTTTATCCATAGATGATGAATCGATGATACACATTACAGGTTGAGCAGGCATATCCACAATAGAAATCTCCGAAATTCTGTCGAGGCGCAACTCCTGTGATAACTTTTTAATATTATTAAGCCCTTTATTAATAGTAGTTGTCATGTTTTTTTTGAAGAGGAACAAAAAATAACGTTCAAAATAGCCCGCATCTGTAAAATCAAATGCCCATGTCAGTTTCGTTTCTTTTCCCGTATTATCCATCTCCATAGAACATACCAAATTTCCTCTGACTCCAACATCCACCAAAGCTTCAATACCTTTCAGGGGCTCACTTTTCGTGATCGTGAGCTTTCCCTCGCCAGAGTCATCGCTTTTCCAACTATAGGATGCACCCTTCCCGGAACTGACATCATTGTATGAAATTATTACCGAGGAATCGTTTTCATACCAGGGTGACCAGCTTTCCCAATTTTTCAGGATGTTCACCTGCTCAAAAACAATTGCCGGTGAAGCATTAATACTAATACTCGATTCAATATGGCTTGTCTTCGGAAGAACTAAACCAGCCAACAATACGACAATAACAAGGAATAACAAGAAGTAGAGGATCTTAAGCAGTGATTTCATCCGTTAATATTTATTTATTATTCAAAAATATATCAAGACAAACATAAGTAATGATATCATTTCAGGCACTAAATTAGACCAAATTATTATAATTGACCCAACCGGATATTAATACATCTAGTTCATTTTTTTATTTGCAGAACTGTGCTCAAATCTCGATGTTTGTAAAAATGTTGGAATGAAGGCTATCGCTATTGATAAATTTGGTGAACCCGGGGTATTCAAGCTAATCGATACTTCCATGCCTGTTATCGGGGAGAAAGAATTGCTAATTGAAGTTGTTGCCGGAAGTGTTAATCCTATCGACTGGAAGCAGCGTAGGGGAAACCATCGTTTTCTATTTGGTGCCCCTTTCCCCATCGTGTTAGGATATGACATATCGGGCATTGTTGTTAAAAAAGGTTCGCAGGTAAGTGAATTTAACCTGGGTGACCGAATCTGCGGTGTACTAAGCAATAAATACGGAGGCGGGCTCGGTCAATATGCCAGGGGAAGTATAAAATGTTTCACCAGGGTGCCCGATAGTATTGACCTGGCCGCATGTGCTGTCTTGCCCCTGGCCGGATTAACAGCGCTTCAGGCCCTGCGTGATAAGGCCTGCATTGCTCCGGCAAAGAAAATATTAATTATTGGTGCAGCAGGCGGTGTTGGCCATTATGCACTTCAGATCGCTTCGCTTATGCACGCTGAAGTTTTTGCTGTTTCAAGTCACCTGCATAAGGATTTCCTCAACAAACTAGCACCTCATACATTTATCGATTACAGGCAGACAGATGTGCTGAACATACATGAACGATTTGATGTTATATTCGATACGGTTGGTAAATATTCATTCATGAAATGCAGGCATCTGTTGAATAAAGGAGGAATTTATATCAATACGTTGCCCCGGCCCATCATTTATTTCCACAAGTTGTTTGCCTTGTTCTCCCCAGGGAAAAAAGTGAAAACACTCCTTATGAAACACGAGCCAAAGGATTTGCAATTGCTTCTGCAATGGGTTGTAGAGGGTAAACTGAAATTATGTATCGACAAGGAATTTAATGTCAGTGACATAAATATTGCTCATGAATACAGTGAAGCCGGACATACAGAAGGGAAAATACTGATCCGCTATAACTGGCCGGAATAAGATCAGGGAATGTCAACGAAAAAAGTCATATCACGAAGATGGTCATCAGGTGCAGGAAAAGCTGGTCTGTATGCAATCCTTATCCTGACAGGATTCTTTATGCTGCTTCTGATTCTCACCTCGCTGGGTGCATTTGGAAGAGTCCCAGGTAAATCGGACCTGAAAAAGATACAGAATTACACTGCATCGGAAGTATATTCTGCCGACAATTATCTGTTAGGAAGATATTATGTTGAAAACCGCACCAACACGGCCATTGAAGAAGTTCCCGAATTCCTTATCAAGGCGCTGATAGCAACAGAAGATGCACGGTTTTACAGTCATCGCGGAACAGACACTCGCAGTATTCTCCGTGTTATTTTTAAATCGATTCTTCTGAACCGGGATGCCGGGGGTGGAAGCACCATTACGCAACAACTTGCCAAGAACCTATACCCAAGAAAGAAACTTGGATTTTTAACCATCCCGGTAGCAAAGATCCGTGAGTCAATCATAGCAAAAAGGCTGGAGGAAATCTACACAAAAACGGAGATTCTTGAACTTTACCTGAACACTGTTCCATTTGGGGATAACACGTATGGTATAGAAACAGCCGCTCTGGTTTTTTTCAATAAGAAAACCCGCGACCTGCTGCCTGAAGAATCGGCAGTTCTTGTCGGAATGCTGAAAGGAAATACCGACTACAATCCAGCCCGAAACTATGATGCTGCGCTTCAACGCAGGAATGTAGTCTTTAATCAGATGGTCAGGTACAAATATTTAGAGAAAGAAACCGCAGAAAAATATAAAAAATTACCCATTAAGCTTAATTACAGGAAATTAAAACATGACGAAGGCATTGCACCCTATTTCAGGGAATACCTGCGTAAGGAACTGGTAAAATGGAGCAATAGTAATGTAAAGCCTGACGGTACAAAATACAATATATATACCGATGGACTGAAAATATATACTACCATCGATTATAACCTGCAGAGCTACGCTGAAAATGCTGTTAAAAAACACCTCACTAAATTACAGGCCGAATTTGACAGGCAATGGAAAGGAAGAGAACCCTGGCGTAAAAATCCAATGCTTGCCAAAAACGAAATACAACAAAGTGCACGCTACAGGAAACTGGCCTCAAAAAATATGGACAATGCTGATCTTATGCAGGTCCTGGAAAAACCTGTTAACACAAAAATATTTTGCTGGAATGGGGAGAAAAACGTGAGCATTTCTCCTATTGATTCAGTTCTTCATCATTTCGCTATGCTTCAGAGCGGATTGCTCACCATTGAAAGCAGGACCGGTTTCGTTAAAGCCTGGGTCGGAGGAATTGAATACCGGTATTTTAAATACGACCATGTAACATCGCACCGACAGGCAGGTTCCACGTTTAAACCCGTCGTGTATGCAGCAGCCCTGGAAAAAGGAATGGAACCCTGCGATTTTTTTGCTAATGACAGTATTGTATATGCACAATACGATAACTGGGTCCCAAAAAATGCAGTCCAGGGATACGGAGGCTACTATTCAATGAAAGGAGCGCTCACCCATTCTATCAACACCGTAAGTACTAAACTACTTATGAATACCGGACCACAGGTTGTAATTGATATGGCCCGGGATATGGGATTTTCAGGCGATCTTCCGGAAGTCCCGTCGCTAGCCCTGGGTACTGGAACTGCATCCTTGCTTGAGATAGTACAGGCTTATTCAGCCTTCATCAATGAAGGACATTGTGTTACTCCCGTTTTTATTCGCCGGATTGAAGATCAGCTTGGGAATGTATTGTACACACAAGGTCCTTCGATCAGCGAAGATGCTGTTATGTCGAAACAGACTGCAGCGATTGTGCTGGCTATGCTCTGCAATGTTGTTGACAGAGGTACTGCCAATGCCCTACGGTCGGTGTATGGTTTTACCGGCGATTTAGCGGGAAAAACGGGCACCACACAAGATCATAGCGATGGGTGGTACGTTGGTTTATCTCCCGATTTGATCACTGCAGTATGGGTAGGAGGTGATAATCCCGTGGTTCATTTTCCAACCATC
This sequence comes from uncultured Bacteroidales bacterium, assembly GCA_964634105.1. Lineage (GTDB taxonomy): Bacteria > Bacteroidota > Bacteroidia > Bacteroidales > UBA10428 > UBA10428. The sequence goes on from CAZWIU010000015.1 coordinate 29,034, forward strand.
ACCTATGGCCAGGGGGCTTACATGGCACTACCTATCTATGCCAGGTATATGCAACAAGTGTATACCGATCCTGTTTATAAATCGTTGGTATCATCATCTTTTAATCTTTCACCTGATATTTATGCTATGTTGGATTGCGAAGACTACAGAGAACAGGAGTATGAATCGATTATGGAATATCTTGAAAAGTCAGAAGAGAATATCGTCGATTTTATAAGGAAGATATTCAGCAGGAAAAAAAAGCCAGATAATCAGGACATGGAATAACCTGAATAAATTGTTTACTATGAATTCAATTGTTATAAAAATCAACGAGTTCACATATTCAGCTGAACTCTATAATACCCCGACCGCCGAGCAGATATATAACAGCCTGCCACTTAAAGGTAAAGCTATCCGCTGGGGAGAAGAGATCTATTTTAATATTCCTATCGATATTCCTGAAGAATGGGATGCACATCAGCATGTTGAACCTGGAGAAATTGCCTACTGGCCGGTCGGCGCTGCTTTCTGCATATTTTTTGGCCCTACTCCTATAAGTACCGGGGGAAAACCAAAAGCGTACAGTGCAGTAAATGTTTTTGGTAAAATTACCGGAGATCTGAGCTCTCTTAAAAATGTCAAACCGGGAGATGAAGTTATTGTATCTGCTGCATGATACTGTGTTGTCATACACTGCACTTCATTATGATGTTGTGATGCGACATGCCGTATCACAACATTCCTACCAATTGATTTTCCAATGCATGTGTTAAGTAAAGCAACCTGTAATAACAAGAATCACCTGTTTTGATGAGGAATCTCACTTTACGATTTAAGTCTTCTCGATGAATTCAACCTAAATTAGAATACAGATTAATTTAATTTTAATCTGAACCTTCTTTCATCCTTATAACTTCTTCTACTCAGCCTCAGGCTACCGAACCTGGGGCTATTTTATTAATCCTCTCAAAATCAGATGGTATGGAAATAATAGTACTATGCGAAGATAATCGCAAAGAATAAATACCAAAATTATTCGCGAGCATAATATAACATTGAACGCATCTTACCATTAAAGTTTCAACCATCGCATAATTGAGGACAAACTTCTTTTAGTCGCATCTTTTCAAATTCATTGTAAATTGCGGTCACATATAATAACACTACCCGTATGCCAAGGAAATTCCAGATTCTTCTTTTACTGGCAATCTTCGGTTCTCTCACTGCGCAGGAGGCGGATGAACTAAGGAATGAACTTGAATATTCTCTCAAGAATGAGCTCCTTTCCTGTTGGTATCCCGGAACAATTGACTCGCTGTACGGGGGATTTCTTTGTGATTTCAGTTACGATTGGAAGGAAGACGGACATCAGCATAAAATGATCGTGACGCAAGCCCGACATCTATGGACTCTGTCGCAGGCATCGATTTTCTTCGGGGATACCTCCTATCACCGCATTGCAAAGCACGCTTATATATTTCTTCGGGACTATATGTGGGATGCTGAATATGGAGGTTTCTGGCAACTATTGAACCGTAAGGGTAAATTTTTTTCAGGGACAAAGCCGGAGGGTAAAACGGCTTATGGCAATGCTTTTGCTATATATGCACTCTCCGTTTTTTATAAACTTTCAGGAGATACATCCGTTCTTAACCTGGCGAAACAAGATTTTCTCTGGTTAGAGACACATAGCCACGACCCGTTGTATGGCGGCTATTTTGACAGGTTATTGCCCGACGGGTCAACATGTTTAACAGAAAAATCACCTCTGAAAGGCATGGAAAGAGAAAAGGCCTGCTGGAAAGATTACAACTCATCGATCCACCTGCTTGAAGCATTTACTGAATTGTATAAAGTCTGGCCCGACAGCCTGGTTCGCGAACGGATCATTGAAATGCTTGTACTGATCAGGGACACTATCATCGATGAAAACGGTTACATGAAGCTGTTTTTCAAACCCGACTGGACTCCTGTTTCATACGCCGATTCAACAGAATTAGTAAGGAAGGAAAACTGGTACTACGATCATGTATCCTTTGGTCATGATGTCGAGACGGCTTATCTTATGCTCGAAGCTTCTCTTGTACTGGGTTCATATGAATATAATAAAACACTGTGCACAGCGCAGAAGTTGGTAGATCATGCCTTGCTATATGGATGGGATAATACACACGGAGGATTTTATGATATGGGATATTACTTTAACCATTCAGATACACCGGTTATCACACATGATGCTAAGGTCTGGTGGGCGCAGGCAGAAGGAATGAATGCCCTGCTTATGATGTCGCAGCTTTTTCCGGACGAAAGAAAATACCATGAAGCTTTTCTGAAGCAATGGAACTATATCAATACCTACCTGATCGATCATACATACGGTGAATGGTATATGGAAGGACTAGATAAAACGCCTAGTGCAAAAACCCTTCCCAAGGCGAGCGAATGGAAAATCAACTACCATAATTCCCGCGCCCTGATGAATTGTATTCGGATGCTGGAAGGAGAAAATGTTTCAGACCTGGAATAGAGAACAATCCACTTTACTTGAATTAGCAGGTCAATCAAGCAATTGGAAGCATTTATAGTCAGCATTAAAAAGCGACTCGTCACTCTCTTATCAAAACCAGTTTCCCATATATTGTTTCATTTTTACCATTTGAAACAGATGATGAAACAGATAATTTATAATAGTAGATCCCGTTTTCAGCGCCTGATCCATCCCATGTGAAGGTATAGCTCCCGGCCTCCTGACTATCATTGACCAAGGTTTGAATGATCATGCCACGGATATCGTAAACAATGAGATGTACTTCAGCTGCTTCCGGTAAATAGTATCGAAAAATAGTATTATCACTGAAAGGATTGGGGTACACAGATAGCCTTAACGGATTGTCAGCATATTCAGAAACGATCGTAGAGCTTGTTCCAACATAGTTATCATCCTGATCGGCAGTTATATTTATGTAATCACGATAGGAAGGTTCAAATGAATACTCTGAATGCATTGGAATAACCTTACCGTTCCAGCCATAATTAACCGTGGCACTATAGTAGCCGTTGCTACCCGTAACAGGATTTCCTGGCAGACCGAAAAGTAAAACTCCCTGAACGCCATGCCCTTCGTTTGTTTGTACAAACCCATTTATTGTAAGGGCTTTAAGTATTGCAATAAATTCATATACCTGGTCACTGTTAATATTACTAATTTCTATGCTGGGTGGGCTAAAGTTATACATTTCATGGAACGGTGTTATTGTACCGTTCCATCCACTATTGATTATCATACTAAAGTATCCGCGGCTATCGGTAACCGGATTGCCGGGTAAGCCCGATAATATTACTCCCCGAATACCAACTCCTTCCTGTGTCCGGACATAACCCCGGATCGTCAACAGGTCGGCAATTCTCATTTTCACAGGTATAATTTTAAAACTCTCATCAGGGTCATCGCTTCGTATTGCTAATTTGGCTTCGTACACTCCGGTATCGCGTTCACCGGGTTCAAAGAGCAGGTTTATGCTTTCTGAAGCTCCGTATGGTATTGTTAACGATTGTGGCGAAATATCAAAGAATGAAAACGGGGAATCGAACAAATCATAATTGCCATACCCATCAATGTGGTTTGGTGAGTAATCATGTACCTTACCATCCCAATTGCCATCCGGATTCTTACCATTTTCAAAACCCCAATAGCCGATCAATCCATCCTCTAAGAAGTCGATCTTTGGTTGATCTAAATCTTTCCGGATATCCTCCAGCGGTCGGATTTTATTCCATATACTAAATTCATCATAATTACCGGAGAAATGCCCATAGCCATTATTACATGAATTGTATGTGCTATAATCTAAGGTCAGGTAGGTCGTATTACCAAGCATCTTACCATCCCCTTCACTAAGATAACTACCTCCAACCTTATCTCCGTTAATATAGATGGCAGCTATACCATTCACAGCATCATAAGTAAAGGTTAGATGGGTCCATTCGTTATACGGAATTACTTCATTGGAACGGTAACGCATCAATCCGCCAACGGTCCCAACATCCCACGTCAAGGTCCTGTCCTCCTCAAGGATAATGTCATATCCTCCATTGCCCAGGAAGGCCAGGTTTTTTGCTAGCACAATTCTCCAGTTATCGCCTGCATCGCAATCCACGCTATCATACTGCGATGACAAATAAAGCCACAGACAAATTGTGATTGCATTTTCAGGGCTGAGCAGAGATGTATCCGGAATTATAATATTACCCATCTTAGTTGAAGATTCTGGTGTTATCGTTACATGCAAATCACTGCCTCCCTCATTCCCGATCATAACATCGCATGATCCTATTTCGCCTTTGTCCAATGTTATATTTACTACATTAGGTATCACAATATCGGGTTCATCCTCAGATGATATATACCAACTTAATCCGCTATAAATCGAAGGATATTGCCCCCGTATAATCACTGTTTGACCAGAATCTATCCCAGAGATTCTCGAAATACAAAAAGTATCAATTATAATTTGCTCTTGTCTAAGAATATTACCGCTACAACTGTCATAAACATCGAATTTCGCAGGGGAATTATCAATATATGGTGTGGAGATTATCAGCTGTTTATTTTTTTCAGGCATTGTGAAGGCATACCAGGTCGGAATAGATGGTATATTATGTTCCCCTTCTCCTATGATAATCGGATCAGAGCATCGATCACCTGTTACTCTGTCTTCAAGCTCAAGTTTCCAGTAGAACACACATCCGAATTTCAAATAGATAGTCTGACCGGGTTCCAGATCAGCTAGATAGTATTTATCATTAAACCAGGATAAGGGGATTGTATTGCCGTTGCATGCGTCAAATACGCTCATGCCACAAGCGGGTCCAGGATTCGCGTATCCAGGAATTGATATCACAGAATCCAAGACGATTTTTTTATTAGCTTCAGGCATAGTATAAGAATACCAGCATACACTCTGAGTGGGGATGTTGGTTCCCTCGATAGCCTGAATCGGTATTGAACATAAGTCGCCCGGCTGAATATCCTCAACTGAGAATGTCCAAGTAAATGGCTGTGAATAGTAACTATTATTAGACCATAGTATATAAACCGTTTGGCCACTGTCGATAGCATCATATACGATATGGTAAGGACATTTAAAACACACATTCTGATTTAAACCGACAAGTTCATTATAGTTCTCATCATAAACTGTTGAAATCGCGTGTCCATTCCATGAAAAAGGTGTTTGGATTATGAGTCTCTGGTTGTGTAAAGGCATTGTATAAGAATACCACAGTTGGTCATAAACAGTAATGGTATCTGTCCCTTCAACAGCAGGCAGAGGCAATGCTGCAATATCACCTGGTTCGATATCTTCCACCGACAGATCGAATAGATAATCGCAATTATACGATGAAAAACCTGACCAACGAAAGAATACAGTTTCATTTGAGTCTAAATCAAATATTTCTTTTCTGACATAACCGTTTGATCTCGAAGCCAGATCAAAATATTCGGAATCACAACTGTGGTAAAAAAATAAACCAAAATCTTCGTATGCAGGATCACAATATGATGATATCACCAATTTTTTGTTAGCCTCGGGCATAGTAAAATAATACCATTTGTTTGCGGCTGAGTCATTGTTAGCCCCTTCCACAGCTGGAACAGCATTCCTGCAATTGATAAGTTCTATATCTTCTTCAACACGCAATTCCCAATTAAAGTACATAGTGGAATGTTCGTCGCCCCAGTATATATAAATAGTTGTCGGTGCTAACCCTGAAATTGCCACATAGCTCTGATTACTGTAATGAGAATAGCTATATGAGGTGTAATTATAATCGTCGTTCTGAGCTATAATATTCCCATTGCAGGAATCGTAAACGATAAGACAGGTATTTTCAGAAGTGTATCCATCCGAGGAAATAATCAGTTTTTTGTCAGGTTCGGTCAGCGTATAGGAGAACCAGCAGGGCGTGCGAGGGGTAATATTCATTCCTTCCTTCGCAGGGATTGCATGCAGGCTGTCGTCGCCATTGGCTGCAAATAGTTGTGCCTGAAATAGTATCAGCAATAAAATTGGGAATAACGCTTTCATGGTTTTAGAGTTTTAGAGAGTGTTTACCGGTCTAGATGATATGAGGCTTTCTACCTCATCCTGAGATTTATGGACTAAATTTAGGAGATAAAAAAGCCAAAGGTGTTTTTTTTTGATAATCATGGTTTTTTTAGATGCATAATGATCATGCCAAGTGATGAAAATGCTAATATTAAAATCCTATACAAGTTCCATTAAGAAAATGCTATGTTGTAACCTGTAAAACAGATTTATCTTGTTAAAAGATATGAATCCTGAATTGATTACTTCCAGGTTTTATAAACGATATTAAATAACAGGTTGTGTTATTACGCGCTATATAATGGAAAATCTCTGATATATGTAAATAGTTAGCACGCCCTCTACTATTGCATTTTTTTCTATACATATGAAATCCCTCCGGGATTTTAAGTCCATAGGACTTACATATGTGTAGAAAAAAATTAATGAACATTGTTGCGTCAAAGATTTTCATTGATCCGGGATAAACCTTGCATGACGCAAAATTCAGCAGACCTCTATAATAGTAAGATATTTTAAAAAGATTCTTTAATCACAAGGGTCCCTTCCACAATCAATCCTTACCCAACAGTCTTTGCAGCTGAAGGTCAATCTTCTCCTGATGGATCGAAATTATCCTCTTCTCCAGCTCCGGAAAATGTTCCTGATCGATTGTAAACTCAATTATTCCGCCATTCAGGTAACTGATCCTGTCGCAGATACTGACCAGCGATTCAAGTATATGGGATGTTAGAACGATGGTTATCCCCTGTGCTTTAAAACGTGTAAGTAAATTTTTCAGCTTATAAACCGTTTCAAGATCAATCCCGTTAAAGGGTTCATCCAGCAGCAGTATCGATTTATTCAGACTGATGATGCCGAACATGGCAAGCTTCATCTTCATTCCTGTGGAATACTCGTCGATCAGTTGTTCCAGCGGAAGTTCAAACAGCTCATTCCATTGTTTGATATCGAACGATTGGTTCATGCCACTTACCAGCTTCAGGTATTCCATTCCCGTTATCCGGGGGTAAAAATACTGTTGGGTTTCAAGGTAACCTATCGCCTGCCGGCGTGATTTCTGCCCTTCCAGTTCGATTGTCCCTGTTTTTTGCTTCATAATTCCATACAGGGTATTCAGTAAGGTTGTTTTCCCCGATCCGTTCAATCCAACAAGGCCATGAATTGTACCCGTTTGTACATGCATTGATAATCCTTTCAGCACCTGATGGTTTCCATAGGCAACATGCAACTTTTCAATCCTGATCATGAAAATAGGGGTATAAATTTTTAATAGCTTTCCGGTACGACCTGATGCCGATAAATACCGGCAGCGGCCAAATGAAAGGCAGCAACAGACAAATTACTGATATGATATGAATAAGCGAATTTCTTTCGAGGTTTGAATTTTCACGAAAAAGACTATATTTTATTACAATAATCAGTACCTGGATCGCATAACTAATGCATAATGCCAGCAGAAGAAGATACCACATCTCCGTCTGAAAAACCAGGGAAATAGTGATAATTGGGAGGTAGATAATAGTCAGGTACCGGATATTCAAAGCTATTTTTCTTACTAAGAATTTTTTTGGTGAGGATGAGAATTGTTCAATAAATATTCTTGATTCTCCCTGGAAATAAAAAGTTGAAATAAGAACCGACAACAGGATAATGCCTATATGTGAAACATACCCCGTGAAAGAGAAGCACACGATTACCAGGTAAATAAAACCGATAAAGGGAAGATAAACACGCAGACTGCTGTTCCATTCAAAGAGATATGGGTTGCCTGTTCCGGGCATAGTGAAAATCCGCGATTTGGAATAAGCCGGAAGAATTCTCATAAGACCCTGGTAATTAAAACGGAGATGCAGATCAACGAAAGAAATCAATAAAAGCATCGGGATCAGCAGTAATCCTGGCCAGTTATGATGGATCACAAAAATGACCAAAAACGGGAGCGACAGAAATAAATATTCCACAAAGAACAGAAGAGCAGGCCACGGAGTGATCAACTTAATAAATTTTTTATCGCTTCTGCTCAGATGAATGAAAATGAATATAAGCGAATGAACGATAATCCATGCCTTTGTATATTCTTCATTCGAGCTCCACTGCAGTAACATATAACCAGCCAGCACAACTATTGCGAGCAAAAAAAAGAGGCGAATAAAATCGATGCCGCTGAAAAGCCTGAAAAGTTGCTTAATTCTTATACTAAGAAGATAAAGAAGGAGTCTGGGGAACATGGATTCGCTATAAATTATCTAAATTTAGGTGGTTGAAGGCAACAACTTTCAGTATGTAAACGCAGTTATCTGTTCGCTGGTATCCGCCAATTCATAAAATTAGTTAATTCTGATCATGATGGAATACCTGTTAACAAAAAGTGCGTTTCATCTGTAAGGTCATAAATTCGATCTTTTAACATTTTATGCAGCATTCTGAATTCTAATTCGTCATAAGGTAAATGAACACAACGCTGGCGTCGCCGGATATAAAAAAAATGGTCGCTGCCTGTCTAAAGAACGACAGACAAGCACAGATCAGGTTGTACGAATTATATGTTAAACAGATGTATAATACCAGTTTACGTATTGTTCACGATTCCATGCTGGCAGAGGATGTTGTGCAGGAATCCTTTCTGAAGGCCTTTCGTTCGCTGAATGATTTCAGGAATGAAGTCCCTTTTGTAGCCTGGCTGAAGCGTATTGTGGTCAATAAATCGCTCGACGAACTCAGGAAGCTGAAACATGAGATGTTACGATTCGATGAACAGAAAATGCCTGATATACCTGCTGATAACGAAGGATACGAAGAAAGAGAAGTTGAATATAATGAAACGCTCATTCAGACCATTAAACAAGCTATGAATGAATTATCGGACGGATACAGGGTGATCTTTTCATTATATTTTTTTGAAGGCTACGATCACGAAGAGATAGCACAGATACTCAACATAAAACCATCGACTTCGCGATCGCAGTTAACGAGAGCAAAATTTAAAGTCACTGAACAACTAAAGAAAATTACCATTCATTATGAATGAGGAAAACCTGAAGAAAATTATCAGCAAGATTCCTGAGGAGGAGCTCCCTGCAGGACATTCAGAGCGCTTTTTAAAACGTCTGGAAGATGCGCTGCCCCTGGAGCAGAAGCTTTGGAACTTTCAGCGCTTCTTGATTGCTGCATCGGTTGCTGCATTGATATGCGGAACCCTCTTCATTTACGCCTTTTATAACCGGTTTTCCTACGATAGTCCCTTGTTAAATGGCAGTCCGGGAAAATACTATGAAACCGAACTGTACCTGAAAGGTCAGCTCGACAGCAGGATGAAAAAGCTCGCTGAATCTGAGGAGCTGGATAATACATTTATGAACGATCTGAAGAGAACCGATGAATCGATGAAGTCGATCAGGCAAGAGCTAAAGAAAAACCCTGGAGATATGCGGCTGATCAGCGCTGTATTTGAAAGCTACCAGGTAAAAATAGATTTTCTGGATGAGGTATTGAAGAAACAGAATAGATTATCGGATAACGAAATAAAATAATATATCATGAAAACATTAATTAAAAGCATCTTCATTATTGTTGCCCTGCAACTTGTCTGGAATTTGGAAGGATATGGCCAGGAGGAATTTGTGAAGAAGGAGCAGAAGACATTTCCGGTCGTTGAAGGAAACCAGCTCAAAATTGATAACAAATACGGTGATATTGAAATTCGTGACTGGAATGAAAGTAATGTTACAATCGACGCAAAAATTGTGATCAGGGATGTATCAAAACAAAAGGCGGATGAAATGTTCAAGTACGTTTCGATCGATATTTCAAAAGAAGATGGTGTTATCAGCATATCGACCCGTTACGACGATGAGTTCTTTAAGCTGACAGATAAGCATCTTGCGGATGATGATAAAAAGTTCGAAGTAAAATACTTGATTATGCTTCCTTCATGGTTAAAGGTAGAGGCTGTGAATAAATACGGCGATGTATTCATCAGTAAGCTCACCTCTCCTTCTGTTATCCGTGTAAAATACGGCACACTAAAAATAAACGAACTGTTGGCTGAAAACAGGGATAATATGGCTGAGGTAGATCTCGCATACTCCAAAGGAAGTATTGAAAAATGCCGGTGGATGAGAATTGTTTCTGCCTATTCAAAACTTGAGATCGACGAAAGCCAGGCGCTGGTGGCTGTTACAAAATATTCAAAACTGTCTGTTACCCATGGCAGCTCATTGATCTGCGATTCGAAATACGATACTTATGTGATTGGTACAATTTCAAATTTTATAATTGAATCGCAATACTCCAATCTGAAAATCGATGAATTGAAGAAGAATCTAAAATTAGATACCCGGTATACAGATTCTAAGATTGGATATATAGCGACAAATTTTGAATCGATCAAAATCGATAACAGTTATGGTTCCATCAGGTTAGGTATCGATCCTTCTGCAAGTTACTTTATCGATGGATTTGCCAGGTATGCCCGGATTGTCTATTCAGGCGAATCCAATATAAACCGTGAACAGGGTAATAATGAAATGAGTGTTAAGGGATATATTGGGAAAGACAGGAATACAAAATCGAAAGTTACTATCGATACCAACTACGGCAGTGTCAATATCGGCCTATAACCGACCTTACTGCTGTATCGAGTAAAGGGTTGTATACAAGGAAATAAGGATTCATCAGGTTTTCTTTATTATATAGTAAAGAAGTTCCCGTGTTGAGATCTATTACACAACAATCGGCGAAGCGGGCTACTGCGTGACCGGCGGCTATATCCCATTCCATGGTCGGTCCCAGGCGTGGGTAAATATCGGCACATCCTTCGGCAATCCTGCACAGTTTTAACGAACTGCCAAATGATCTTAAGTGATCCATCTGAATAACTTCATTCAGCCTGTTGATAAAGCCCCTGGTTTCTTCGTTCAGATGTGATTTGCTTACCACCACCCTGATCTTTTCGGGTATAACCGAAGCTTTTATCCTCGATGCTTCGTTTATAATACGCTCAGTGGATCGGTTGTCATCTGTTTTGATTTTATAACTCCCTGTCAACTGATGTCCGAAATATAATATTTTTAGTGCCGGTGCATACACTACACCCAGGACAGGTTCATGATCGATGATAAGGGCTATGTTTATTGTATATTCATCCCTTTTCCCTATGAATTCTTTTGTTCCATCGAGCGGATCCACCAGCCAGTAGTATTTCCAGCGCTTTCTATCCTCATAAGGAATTTCTTTGCTTTCCTCCGATAGTACTGGTAAGTCTGTATTGCCAAGATGTTTAAGGATGATCTCATTCGATTCGAGGTCAGCCTTCGTAACCGGGGAGTTATCCTCCTTATAGCGTACATCGCCCGCGCCGTAATAATATTTTAAGGTACTCTTACCTGCAGCAAGAGAAGCTTCTATGGCAATTTTCAACAGATGATCCAACTCCGGCATCCGTATATTCTTTTAATATGAAGAGGTATGCAATTAATGGCACGAAAATATGAAATAAATCACGGTTTAGAAACCTTCTAAGATGCATCTTTGTTAATAGTCTGGCATGAATACGGATTAAAATTCATACTTTTATTTATTAATAGCTTAGAACTTATACAATGCCTCAGATAACCGATTTAAAGCCAAGTCTTCTCTGGAAATATTTCGCTGATGTACTCAGAATTCCAAGACCATCGAAAAAAGAAGAAAAAATCATTGCCTACCTGGTCGCATTTGCCCAGCAGAACAAGCTGGAATACAGAAAAGATTCTGCCGGCAATGTGGTGATCTGTAAACCGGCGACCCCTGGGAATGAGAATAAAAAGAAGGTGATTTTGCAAAGTCATGTCGACATGGTTTGTGAAAAGAATGTGGATAAAAAACACGATTTTGAAAAGGATCCCATAGAAGGCTATGTCGACAACGGCTGGATAAAAGCAAAAGGTACAACACTGGGGGCAGATAACGGAATAGGTGTTGCTGTTCAACTGGCTATCCTGGCTGATAAAAACCTGAGGCACGGTCCCCTTGAATGTTTATTCACGGTCGATGAAGAATCCGGGCTTACGGGGGCATTTCGGATGGATTCGGATCTGATCACCGGAAATTTATTGATCAATCTTGACTCGGAAGATGAGGGCGAGCTCTTCATTGGATGTGCCGGAGGCATGGATACCATGATTTCTTTTCCTTTCAAAACCAAGCCTGTTAAGCATGAATGCACAGCTATTACCGTACAGGTGAAAGGTTTGATCGGGGGACATTCGGGCGACGATATCAATAAAGGAAGAGGAAATGCAAATCAGATCCTTACAAGGTATCTCTGGAATGTACATCAGAATTACAAAATAGGATTATTCGATATCTCGGGAGGGAATCTTCGAAATGCTATTCCTCGCGAAGCTTCTGCAAGTTTTATTGTCAAAAACTCAAAAAAGGATGAATTGATAGGTTATACCAATACTTACGAAGACATGATCAGGAACGAGATAAAATCGATCGAACCCAACCTGAAAGTCGAGTATGAGATTGCACCGCTTCCAAAGGAGATAATGACCAATAAGTCGATCAACAGGTTGCTGAATGCTTTGCATGCCTGTCCGAATGGCGTTGAAGAAATGAGCCCCGATATCCCCGGCCTTGTACAGACGTCCTCTAATCTTGCTTCTATTAAAATTGTGAGCAATAATGAAATTCTGATTGTTACAAGTCAACGAAGTTCGGTTGAATCTTCAAAACAAAATGTCGCCGATCGTATTAAGGCTACTTTCTTGCTTGCCAAAGCAAATGTCAGGTTTACCGACGGATACCCTGGATGGACTCCCAACACCAATTCGGAATTGCTGATGCTGACAAAAAACATTTATACTGAACTTTTCGATGAAACCCCGTTGGTTAAAGCCATACATGCCGGCCTGGAGTGTGGATTATTCTTAAAAAAGTATCCCCATCTCGATATGATATCTTTCGGCCCCACCATCAAAGGCGCCCATTCTCCCGACGAAAAACTCGATATCAAATCGGTAGAAAAGTTCTGGAAATTACTCATAACAACGCTTGAGAAAATACCAGAAAACAGCTGATCAGTCTACTGGTTCAAACTCTGATTTAGGAACGCCGCACATCGGGCAAGTCCAATCATCGGGTATTTCTTCAAAAGCGGTACCCGGGGCAATACCCGCTTCAGGATCTCCCTCAACAGGGTCGTATACATAGCCGCAGACGGTGCATTGGTATTTTTTCATTGAAAGAAATATGAATATTTGGTATGTATGGTAAAACTTTATAAAAATAGAACAATTTAACCAGCTAAACCATTATGGACTGAAAACCCATTGGTTTGAAATGGAACTATTCGCTGGATTAATGGAACGTTGAAAGAAAATTTGAAAATTTGATAATCACTGGTGTCCGGTCAAAGAAGTCAATAAATCTTTTATCTCTAGCTGTATAACCTTTTATCGGATAGTTGATAAATCGAGGCTTACAAATTCTAAAAACGATATCCGACCCTTCAGTTTCAGGGATGACTTTTGGTCTTTAAGTCGATTAGATTTTACCACAGAGGGAAAGGAGTTGAAAACGGAGGGACACAGAGAGCTATGACTTTATACTCTGTGTCCTCCTTTTTTTTCTGTGTACCGAGAATTCGGTACTCAGTAGTTAATAAAATCAAGAAAAATGCATTGTACAATTCATGCAGTATATAAAAAGTTTTCCTGGACAATAGTGATTTGATAATTTGAAAATTACCTGCCGTAGTCCAGATTATTTGGGACGAAAGCATGGCTTGCCTGCCATAACTTTAGTAAAGGCATGGAAAATTTAAAAATTGATAAATCTGAAAATAGCCTGCCTGCCGTAACTTTCATGAAGGCAGGGAAAATTAGAAGATTGGCACATTGGAATTTTGTGACTTATTTGAAATTTTTAAAAGCCAAAGTAACTGAAATGAAATTGCAGGGTTTGAACCTATTATTCAGATATTGAAAATATATGCAGAACATGCAACATTTTCCTGTGAAAATGAGTATGACATATACTGACTGTGCTAAAAAATAATACTTTTACAACGCGATTATCGTTAGCGATGACAACCCAGGAAATTATCCGGCAATTACATCCTATCACTCTCAAAGAGATGGATGCAGTTAAATTGATGAACCGAATAGATACAAAGTATATGTTGAACATCGATTTGCTGCCCCGCATACTGGAACATATCGCACCTTCCTATTACGTACTTGCAATTGATGATGAACGGATTTTTGCCTATAACTCACTTTACTACGATACACCGGACGATTATATGTACTTCGCCCACCACAACGGCCGATTAAATCGTTTCAAGATAAGGTTCCGAAAGTACATCTCAAGTAATCTGTGTTTTCTTGAGATCAAGAATAAGGTGAAAGGAAGCCGGACTATTAAATACCGCACAAAGATAAACGATATTGAAACCAGCTTATCAGACAAATCTAAAGATTATATAGCCAGGTTCACACCTTTCAAAAACGGACTTCTGAATCCCAAAATTTATACTGACTTTTCAAGAGTGACCCTTGTCAGCAAAGGATTGACAGAACGTGTTACGATCGATCTTGACCTGAAATTCAGGCAGAATGGTTTTTCAAAAGAGATAGGTAATGTGGTGATCATCGAGTTAAAGCGCGACGGCACAGCCAATAAATCAGACATGGTAAAAGAACTTGACGATCATGGTGTTTTTCCCGAAGGTTTCAGTAAATACTGCATCGGGAGGGCATTGATCGAGAAAGATTTAAAAAGCAATAATTTCAAAGAACGTATTCTGACAATTAATAAAATAAATGATGGAAAATATTATTACCGGAATACTACCGGCAGCAACGTTATTTGGCATTGAGATAATCGATAAGATAGATTTTTTTGAGCTGGTAGTGAGGTTTTCATTCAATTTGCTTGTTATTTTTATCGGAGTCCGATGGCTTTATTATCCCGGCGCTAAACGAAAAGATTATCTCTTCACCTATATTATAATCAGCGCGGTTATATTTCTCTTATGTTTCCTGCTCGATAATGTTAAACTGCAATTAGGTTTTGCCTTAGGATTGTTTGCTATTTTTGGAATTATACGTTACCGTACCGATGCTATTCCTATCAAGGAAATGACCTATCTTTTCCTGGTCATTGGTATATCGGTTATTAATGCCCTTGCTAACCGGAAGATCAGCTATGCCGAATTGGTATTTACCAACTTCGTAATCTTGTTGTTGTGTTTTTTGCTGGAACATGTATTTATGCTGAAACATGAAACAACCAAGAGCATCCTCTACGAGAAGATCGACCTTATCCGGTCGGATCGGCGTGCCGAGCTGATAAAAGACCTGGAAGAAAGGACAGGACTAAAAATTAACCGGATCGAAATAGGACGGGTTAATTTTCTCCGCGATACCGTCAGGATCAAAATTTACTACTACGAACAGGATCAGGAAGCAGTATTTCATCACGATGATTACAGCGCAGGTAATGATGATGACGATTAGGAGGTTGTAAGTTAAATGCTATTGGCGGTTGGCTATTAGCTGTTGGCGGTTGGCTGTTGGCTGTTGGATATTGGGTATTCTCGATTTCCCGCCTTCGCCCCGATTATTCAGGACTACGTCGTGTGAAAGCTGTTGGATACTGGCTGTTGGACATTGGACATTGGATATTGGCTATTGGATATTGGATATTGGATATTAGCTATTAGCTATTGGCTGTTGGCTGTTGGATATTTGAAGCTACTTGTTAACATTACACTCTTCTCTTCACTTTTTTATTGCATATTCTATGTTGTACTCTTAAACTACTATCGTGTTAATTGAATTGTATCACCTGTTAAAGGGATGATAATATCCATATGATCACCCTCGATCAGGAAGTTTGCTTCGAACTCAACCGGCAACAGGTCTTCGACATTAAGATTATATAAGGAATCATATTCAGCTGTCCCTGAGTCGTGCCATTCAACATTCAGACCAGCATAACTACCCATGCGATTAAGCGAAATGCTCAAACTGTTTTCTCCCGGTTGATCAATACTCCCGGATATGCCGCACAACGGGTACTCAATATGGCCGATTACATGATTAATAATTCCTGAAACACTATCAGCAGTGAAATCAAGAATTAACCTTCGGTTTACCAGGCTTCCCTGTTCATCAATAGTTGTGGTATATATTGAAGTATGCCACAAACCAATATACAGGGCAGTGATTTGTTCTTCTTCATTGCAGGAAAAAAAAGCAGTAGTGAATACAATGAAAAGAAAAAATATATTTCTCTTGATCATGAAGTTAAGTGAATCGTTCTTATTGAATATTCATTTTCGAAAACCGCGAAATAAATCCTTTTATTGATAACATCAAAATAAACGGATTAAATAACGTTAAAGAAACAAAAAAAGCTGCCTAGTGAAGACAGCTTTCAACATAAGATGATGAGTAATACTATTCCACTTTAGTCAATCTCAACGGTGTTGGAATATCATCTCCACCGGCCGGATTGATCATTGGAAGTGTCATGATGAGCGTATCGTTCGAGAAAGCATAGGTGGCCGTGAATGTTTCATGCAGCCGTTGTCCCATTGTAGCGCCAAATGATGTTGCAAAAGCGGTTGGGTCAGTTTCCTTACTTACATAAGGAGCGCCCTGGAGCGAAATTTCGTTCACTTCAACAGCGAGTGTCGATGGTTCCGTGTAGACTACCGAACCTTTAATTCCTAATGCCAGCTGTAGTGCATCGGCTGTAACCCCCTGGTAAACCTTATCCTCAAATGCAGTATTGGTAAAATCAAATTCCATTTTTTCAAAAATAGGAGCTCCCTGCAAACTGAGTGACGGATATGCCCTTGATTCCCATTTTCCATAGTACGGATTCTTTGTTTCCTCTTCGTCACCGCATGCTGAAAACATTGAGATTACCAGCAACGTGAGCGAAATCTTTAAGTAAAAAATCATTTTTTTGTTCATAATAGTTAGTATTTAAAAATTAAAAGATGCTCCCAGTAAAAGCAGAAGTCCAATTTTGTCCATGTATGCGAATTCGTATTCCGAACCAATCAGGTTTCTTGCGTTCAGGTACAAGGAAATATTTTTGTGAATGGAGTATGATATCTTTGTATTTAGGATTAATCTTGCCTTAATTGTCTTCTTATTGTATTCAAAATCTATATAAGGAGAATACTTGTTATCAAATATTTCTTTGGAATAAAAATACCCATTAACATTGATGTTCAGTTTTTCAATTGGTTTATAATTAATAGTGAATCCTCCAAAAAGAGAAGGTGTAGCTTGATTTTTAATATCCTCTCTTTCCTGAATGAAATTAGTTGAAGACGAATCATTAGGATAATGCAAGAAAGCATCACGAAGCATAAACTCTATAGTCTGATCCTGACTTATTGGAATAACATTTTTAAGTTGTGTTATTTGATAGGTAATGAAAAACTTCATATACATTCTTTCAGAAATAACATAATTAATTGATGAAGTCAAGCCAAATTGTTGAGATGTCATGCTTATATTTTGGAATTTCATCCTTACCCAAGGTCGATCTAAACCAAGGTTTGCCCCGTTCAGGTTAACCGAATCGGGATACAGGGCGCCAAAGTCTTTCGTCTTGGTATAGAAGCATTCGATATCGGCCTGAAGCTGTTTGATCGGTTTCAGCCGGTAGCCCAGTTCCAGCATGTTCATGGTAAGCAGATCGAGATTTTCCTGTCCCTTGAAATATACATATCCCGGGTTGGGCCTTCCCTCCCTTACCCACAGGTAATCGGCATACGAATCGACCAGGAAAGGACTCCGGTTTGCGCGCGAATGAACAATCCGAAAGTTGTGCTTATTGTTAAGATTATAAGAACCAATAAGCTGATACGACAGGTAGATATCATCGTTAGTACTGTATTTTTCACCACGCAGGGCGCCGATCAGCCGGATCTTTTTAAGCAACAGGTAATCGGCACGCAGGCTGATGGCCAGGGTGGTAAAATCGCGCTCGCCATTCAGGAATCCTTGTCCTTCATAACGCAGGTATGGCATATCGTTATATTTTGCATGCTGGTATGTCAATCCCGGGCGCAGATTGAGATTTTTAAGATTCAGGTCGTACTCCAGGTTAGCATTAAAATTATACAGATCAACCTTAAATCCGGTGTCTGATTTTACGATATCCTGCCATCCACCAAGGGAATTAAATTGGGCATGTACACCATACAGGTTTGCATTGAAATCGGTATAGTAAGTCTGGGAAACTCTTCCGGCAAATGAAGATGGATTATCACCCATAGTCGAGGATATAACTTCTGACGACTGATATCCGCCCTTCAGATCGAATGTTGCTTTTTCGGAAAGATCATAGAACAGGTAAACATTTCCTCCGTATCTTGTCCTGGCGAGCAATGGATCGGAGTACATGTCATTCACATCGTCATGAGGATCAAAAACGCGGTAATAGTAATTGGTATCACCGGCAGGCTGAATCAGCTCGCTAATATTTCCCCTGTATGTTGAAGTGTCCACCCGGCCGGAAACATAATCGGGCAGTTCGGCCAGTTCCTCCTTTGTAATAAAACCTCCAGCTCCCCTGTTCGCTTTATGGACATAAAGCTTACCTGTATTTCGGTCGAGGGTTTGAAAATTCCCTGTAACGCGAAAGGCAAACTTATCACCCAGTCGTTTGCCAAGAGCTATGTCTGATAGCAGCGAATTCTGCATGCCTCCCTGCACATTTCCACTGACGGACAATTTTTCAGAATCCTGCTTTCTGGTAATGATATTCACTACTCCCGAAACGGCATTTGGCCCGTAGAGAGCGCTGGAAGGCCCACGGACAACTTCAATACGATCGATGTCTTCAACATCCACAGGAATAGTTTCCCAGAAAGTACCGCCATGGACATAATTATAAACTGGCCTCCCGTCAATCATTACGAGGGTTATTGAATTCTCAGAATATACAAACATGTGTTTTGGGGGAACATTATCGTTTCCCCTGATATGTACATCGAAATTGCCATTTGTTTTTTCACGGACAATCAAGCCGGGCACTAGCCGTAACGCTTCTTCAATAGTCCTGGCTCCTGATGCGATAATATCGTCATGCGAAATGACCGATGTTGAAAGGGGAGCTTCAAAACTGCTCTCTACCTTTTTAGAGGCCGAAACCAGGTCCTTGTTAAGTATCATTTCGTATAATTCATCGAGTGAGACCCCGACAATCTCAGCCAGTTTAATAAGGTCTTCAAAGGGCATTTCAAGAAGCTGATCGTAAGTCAGATTCAGTACATCCTCTTTGGTCATTTTTGAAACATCGATTGTACTTTCCTGTGCAAAAGGAATCTGAGCGCCTATAAACAGGACAATTATAATGAGTAATATTTTTTTCATCTTCGTGGATATTTTATTCGACAACTTTTCCGAGAGTTAATAAAGTTGAATTGATCTTGACACCCTGGCTTTCTATATTCTTCTTATTGATCTCGAAACTTTGTTTTCCTTCGATATTGACATAATTAATTCCAAACAGATTCTTTGGAATACTCGGGTTATCGGTGATCAGGATTGTTCCTTTCCCGGAACAGTTTGCCTTTATCTCTTCAATTTTCGCTGAACGGTTTTCCGGTACATATAGAATATTGCACTCGGCCATTTCAGCAGCGGAGCTTAATTCCTTAATTACGATATTCTGAACACCGACCTTTTTTTTCTCGGCAATTATTTTTAACTCCTGCGTTATCGGAGAGGTTCCAAAGATGCCGATCACAAAATCACCTTTTTGCTTTTCAGGAGGCCATTCGAGGTAGCGGGTAAAATTGTACATAAACAGCGCTTTAAACTTAGCTTCCTGGGCAAAACCTTTTAAAGAAAGCATCATAAAAATTAATGCCATCAAGAATTGTCTGCTTACCATGTTGATTAATTTAACTTGTTAAAATTTCTTCTTTTAATCGGATTTCCTGTTTGCTGAAAACTATATTTAAGTTACCGACTTTTCCTGCATAAATCTCAAACCATAATAAAAAATATTAACAATGGCTGAAATAAATTTTTATTGAACTCGATTTCAATTAACTAGAAAGCGCTTTTTACACCGCGGTGCCATTATCAATAATGAATCTTGCTTCGCTTCCTCTGCGATTTCTTTTTTTGACTTTGCGGGAAATTTTTTCTCACGGACCTGTCTGCAGTAAGGCAAGGTGACCTCAGATTTTCTCGCAGATGAACGCAGACAGATTATTGTTTATCAGTTCATCAGTTCATCACCTCTTCACCTCAACAACTCAACAACTCATCACCTTGTCAATTACCTGGCCAGATTGCCACGTCTCCAGCTCATGCGGGATCCTTGCAATGACGCAGGGTGCACCCCGTCCGCCAAATCCGCTTATAGCTGTGAATACGAAAAGTCTTCAACTCTTCAACTCATCATTGGCAATTCTTTCTGAACATCTGAGCGAATAACTTTTCCTAGCCAGGTATATTATAAAATAAAAAACTGATTCACTATGCAATTGAAAAAAGAGCCGACTGCTTATTTTATATACGAATGAACTATTGATGTTGTGGCCTTAAAAGATCGTTCACAGTTTTTACCGGGTTAAAGGTTTCAACGGGGACCTCAACAAACAGTGTCAGCCAGTCGGCCATGGCACCATTCCACAAGCCCGGCAGTTCCAACGCCTTCAGCTCCCTGCCATCTTTCGATTTGTAGGAGATGAAGCAGGTATTCCTGTCGATATATTCATTCAGGTTGAATTTTGTACCTGTATATGATTTCGGGCCACATACCAGGTCGACCGGATTAAAATGAGTAGCTCGCTGAAAAATATCTGTCTGGTTTTTATCTTCCTGGTTAACCTGCGATGATTCAATGATCTGCAACGAGATATCGCCCATGCTGTTCGGAGCCCAGAAAGGTCCACCTCCCGGTTCACCCAGGTTTTTAACAACACCGCATACCCGGATAGGTCTGTTGAGTATCTTTTTAAGTTGAAGTATGCTGTTTTTTTCTGTATTCTTAGGCTCATAACAGAGCTCTTTCTTTATAAAACCGAACATATCGCTGATTTTTGAAGAAGAAAGTGCACCTGAGTCCAATTCGTGCAGCATAGAAAAAACCTGTTGCTGCAGCTCAATCAACTTGCCTGCCAGCATCTTCTTGTACCGAACAGTGGGTTGAATCAGCCTTTCCGGAACTACATTATCGATGTTCTTAATAAAAATAAGATCGGCATCCAGGCTATTCAGATTATCGATAAGAGCTCCATGTCCGCCAGGCCTGAAAAGGACAGAACCATCGCTATGCCTGAATGGAATATTTTGCATATCGACAGCAATTGTATCGGTTGAGGGCTGTTGAACTGAAAAGGATATTTCGTAGCGTACACCATATTGCTTTTCAAGTTCACCAACCGATGCCTCCATTAGTTTTATAAAACCCGCCATATGTTCGGGAGAAACAGTAAAATGAAGTTTCACAGGTTGCCCGGGCAATGAGGCATATAATGCTGCTTCGGCAAGATGTTCTTCAAAAGGAGTACGAGCCTTTGCATCGTAGCGGTGAAACTTGAGCAATCCTTTTGGAAGCGATCCATACCCCATCCTGTCGGCCAGCAATAACTCCTGAATAACCTGTGTATATTTTTTATCCCTGATCAATTGCCGGATATCTAATCTTTTAGATTCAAGCATGCTGTTGAGTTCGTTATAAAAAGCAAACTCATGGATCCGGGAAAAGAATATTTCAACCGGTGAACTCATTTCATTTTTACCTGACCCGGCTGCCTCGATATAATCAAACAGCGCTTTGAACATGCGTGTTGCTGCCCCTGAGGCAGGAACAAACTTCATCCTGCTGATGTCCTTTTGTTCATCATAAATCCTGATAAGGCGTTCGGCCTCCTTATTATTCACAACCTGGATCCCGTCGCCGGGAGTTGCTTCACGATAAAGCTTGATAAAAGACGGTCCTTTTTTAAAAACACTAAGCTGCCAGTCGATTTTTTCCCGGCTGATACCGTGCTGTTCAATTTGTTGCAGATCGGAAGTTGTTAGCATAGTTAATTTTATGGATTATTGGATCAATGGAATAATGGAATGCTTGAATCATGAGATATGGAAATATAAAGTTGATAAATCTACTAAACCTTTTTCTTAATTTCAGCATTTTCAAAACGTTCAAGTTTTCAAATTTTCTCTTCCTTCAGTATGGTTACGGCAGACACGACCTCCTTCATTTCGATAAATCGCAAATAAAAGTAGGTATCCTTTTCCCAATTTTCCAATTCTTTATTTTTCCCTGCCTTCATACCGAATCCCCGGAATTACGACAGGCAAGCATCATTCCATTCATCCATTCATCCATTCATCCATTCATCCCTGCATTCATACCGAATCCCCGGAATTACGACAGGCAAGCATCATTCCATTCATCCATTCATCCATTCATCCATTCATCCCTGCATTCATACCGAATCCCCGGAATTACGACAGGCAGGCATCATTCCATCTCTCCAGATATATTGCTCTAAAATTTGACCATTGCTTTATCTAATCATCAGCTATACACTGTCAACACCAACTGGCGGGGCCCGCCATAATTTCTGAATTCACAAAAGTAAATTCCCTGCCATGTACCCAGGTTTAATTTATGGTTGGTAATAGGAATGGTGAGACTTTGTCCTATGAGCGACGATTTTAAATGGGCGGGCATATCATCATCGCCCTCCAGCGTATGCGAGAACTGTGAGTAGCCATCGGGAACCAGTTTATCGATAAACGTATTGAAATCGCGGCGCACTGATGGATCTGCATTTTCGTTCAGGGTTATTCCTGCTGAAGTATGCTTCACAAGAATATGCATCAATCCTTTCTCAGGCAACTCGCTGAAGCTATTTTCTATAATAGATGTAATAAGATGGTATCCCCGCTTATAACCCTGAAGATTAATTTCCCGTTGCTGGATCATAATAAGCTTTGATCAATATCCTGTATTCAATTGTATGAATTTAACCAAAATTAACATGCCTTCTGTCATTATCCGAATAAAAATATGGTTAAATAATTACCTTTGAAGCATTCAAAAGAGAGACTGACTACCTGATGAGGAAAATAATTGCCTGCATATCCATTACACTCCTGATTTCCACAGAAGCGCACAGCCAACTTCAACGGGGCGATCTGGTTCAGCTCACGGGCCGACTGCTTGATGAGTTATTACACCCTCTTCCCTATTCGCATATTTTGATCCTTAACAACTATCGTGGAACCATTACCGACAAGCAAGGCAAGTTTTCACTGGTCGCCCAGGTGCACGACAGCGTTATGTTCTCTTCGCTTGGGTATAAACGGAAAATACTTGTTATTCCGGATACGCTCCGTGAACCTTTTATGACATTCGACCTTGTACTCGACAGGGATACCTTTATGATTGGTGAAGTAGAAATATATCCCTGGAAGAATTATGAAGAGTTCAAGCAGGCATTTCTTGCCCTGAAATTACCTGACGATGATATGGACCGGGCCCGCAAAAATATTGCCCTGATCAGAACGCAAATAATTTTGGACGAAACACCCAATTCACGCCAGAATTTTCAAAAAATTCTTGAGGAGCAATATCGCCAGACCTATACCCAGGGTTTGTATCCCACCTATCAGATCCTGAATGTCGCTGCCTGGGCTGAGTTTTTTGAAGCCTTAAAAAGAGGTGATTTTAAAAAGTATAGTAATTCATCGGAATGATATAGTTTTGTGTATTCACAATTTTATTGTCTTCTTTGAGTTTCTTTCCAATAAAACATATCGGTGTAGTCGTCCAGATGAATCAATTCGTAAGGTACATTTCAATACTTAGTATGCTGCAATTTTCGTTGACCGGCACAGCCCAACAGCTGGCCAATATCAGGGGAAAAGTCACCGGCGAGAATAAGGCAGCATTAACTTCTGCATCTGTCGGCCTGGTCGGCAAAACAATAGGTGTGGTCACTGACGGCGACGGTTACTACATGATGAAAGTCCCGGCAAATGAATCGCTCATCATCATGATCTCATACCTTGGTTATGAATCGTATACCGATTCGCTTTTTCTCCTGCCCGGACAGACCTTTACCCTGGATGTAACATTAAAGCCGGAAGTCAAGCAACTACAGGATGTGGAGGTATTCGGCATCAGTCAGCGCGAAAATACGCTTGTCCCCATTAACATACGGTCGATCGACCAGTTGCCGAATTCCAGCGGAAATATTGAGACGATCCTGAAAACATTGCCGGGTGTTGCATCGGGGAATGAGCTCTCATCGCAATACTCAGTGAGGGGTGGAAGTTTCGATGAGAATCTTGTGTACGTGAACGATATTGAGATCAACAGGCCACTGCTGGTTCAATCGGCCCAGCAGGAAGGATTCAGTTTTGTGAATCCCAGCATGGTGTCGTCGATTCAGTTTTCTGCCGGTGGATTCGGAGCGGAATATGGCGACAAGCTATCATCGGTACTGGACATTCGCTACAAGCAACCTACGGAATTCGCGGGTTCAGCCAGCGGTAGCCTTATGGGGGGGTCGGCGCATATCGAAGGTACTTCAAAAAATAACCGGTTTACACACATCACAGGGTTACGTTATAAAACAACGCGCCTGTTGCTAAAAACGCTCGATACAAAAGGCGATTTTAATCCTTCTTTTTCCGATATACAGACTTACCTGACATTCGATATTACTAAGAAACTTGAAGTATCATTCCTTGGGAATATAGCCATCAATCGGTTCGACCGTGCTCCTACCGAAGGTGAAACCCTCTTCGGATCGCTCGCTAATACCTTGAGTCTTCGCGTATACTATGACGGAATAGAACTCGATAAGTTTCAGAATTACTTTGGCGCCTTATCTCTAAACTACTATCCCAATAAAAAATTAATGTTGAAGTTTATTGGTTCGGCATTCCGTTCCGACGAAAAAATCACCTACGACATTCTGCGGCAATACTTCCTTGGTAGCGCCGAAAGAAGTATGTCAGGAAGCAGGGACAGTATTGTCAACATTGGCATTGGCACCACGCTCGATCATGCACGCAACTATCTCGAGTCGAACATCTATACGTTTGAACACAAGGGAACATTCTTTACCAACCGGGGGGAATTAAAATGGGGGCTGAAAACCCAGCTCGAATCTATCGACGACCGTGTGAACGAATGGCAGATGATAGATTCTGCCGATTATTCCATACCTTATTCTGACGAGGTCATCAATCTCCGCTTTTCATACAAGTCGGCCAATGCGATGGATAATTACAGGCTATCGGCTTTTGTTCAACAGTCTTTCGCATTTGATGTTCCTAAAGGTGAGTTATCATTGACAATAGGTATACGTTCACAATACTGGTCGTATAATAAAGAAATTACTGTCAGTCCGCGCGGTAATTTGTTGTTTGCACCTGCTAACCATCCGAATGTTACCTGGCATCTTTCAACAGGCATTTATCACCAGCCACCGTTCTATAAAGAATTGCGCGATGAAACGGGCTTGCTCTATCCCGATACCAAGGCGCAACGAGCAGTTCATGTTGTTGCCGGGAACGATATCAACCTGTTACTCTGGCGTCGGCCGTTTGTATTTACCGGTGAGGTTTTCTACAAGTACCTTACCAACGTCATTGCCTATAAACTGGATGATGTGCGGCTCCAGTACCTGCCTATGTACGATGCTAAAGCTTATGCTGCCGGGGCCGAAATGCGCTTGTATGGAGAGTTTGTCCCGGGCATGGAATCGTGGTTCAGCATATCGCTGTTAAGGACCCGTGAGGATATTAAGGGAGATTATATTGTAAATACCGACGGCACCGTAACATATCCGGGATATTATCCTCGACCGACCGATCAATGGATCAATTTCTCTCTCTTCTTCCAGGATTTCCTGCCAATGAATCCCAACTATAAGGTTCACGTAATGCTCATTTATGGTTCTGGGTTGACGTATTCCGGGCCGTTTTATTCGCGTCCTTCCGATACATACGACCTGGGGCCCTATCGCCGTGTGGATATCGGATTCTCCCGGCTTATATTGCGTAACGGGCAAAAGAAAATGCATATCAAATCGATCTGGGTCAGCGGCGAAATATTAAATCTCTTCGGCGCCGAAAACAGGGTTTCGCTCGATTGGGTGCGGACGGTTGAAAGCGATATGGGAGTAGATGCCTATTTTGCAGTGCCGAATAACCTGACCGGAAGAATGTTCAACGCAAAAGTTACCGTCAATTTTTAGGTCGGTTTATTCTTTAGTTTTGCATTCAGCATGAAATCCCCTAGCTTTGGATAAGAATTTTCCGGAATGATCACGCTGATTGCTTTAACCCTGTCTATAATCCTGCAGTTCGTCGCCGCCTTTGTGGCAGTGAGCCTGACGAAGGTCACCCGGTATAATATCTCGTGGATATTCATTTCAGTTTCCTTATTCCTGCTTGCCGTGAGGCGCCTGTTTGAGCTTATCCCGTACCTGTATAATAAGTTTTATGAAGAAGTGCTGTTCATCGATCATTGGATTGGCATCATAACCTCGGTACTGATCGCCATCGGGATTTTCTTTGTGAAAAAAATCTTCAACCAGCTTAAAGAGGCAGAACGGATTCGCAAAAGCTCAGAGCGACGTATCCTGAATGCCATTATCCGTACCGAGGAAAGGGAACGGCAGCGTTTTGCAAAAGAACTGCACGATGGTCTCGGCCCCATCATGTCGACCATCAAAATGTCGATCTCAGCGCTGAACAAAAAACCTCTCGATGAGCACGGATCCGCTATCGTACAAAATTTAAATAATGTAATTGACGAAGGGATTTCGGAAATCAAAGAAATTTCTAACAGCCTGAGTCCACATATACTGGATAATTTCGGACTGGTAAGTGCGTTGTCGAATTTTATCGGGCAGATAACGGCCACCAAAATTGCCAATATTGAATTTAGCACCAACCTTGATAATCAGCGTTTTCATTCAAATATCGAGAGTGTTGTATACCGCATCGCCTGCGAGCTGATCCATAATACGATTAAACATGCCAATGCAAAAAAAATAACACTGAAGATTAACCAGATCAGCGACCTGATTGTTATGCAGTACTCCGACGACGGAATGGGTTTTAATTTCAGTGAAGAATCGCAGCCCGAATCAATGGGTATGGGATATTACAGTATTTACAGCAGGTTGGAATCGGTCAACGGTCAGATTGAAGTTGACACAGCTCCCGGAAAGGGTTTTCATTGTGATGTTACAATAAAATTAAAAACAGGCAAGCATCATGAGCAGGATTAAAGTAGCTATTGTAGATGATCATTCGTTGTTCCGTAACGGATTGAAGCTGTTGCTTTCGGGATATCCCGAGATAGAGGTTGTTGGCGAGAGCTCGAACGGGAAAGAATTTCTTGATGATCTGTCGCATACAATGCCCGATATTGTTTTAATGGATATTGAAATGCCGGTAATGAACGGTATTGATGCCACCACCGAGTCGCTGAAAAAATATCCCGGGATGAAAATCATCACCCTGTCGATGTTTGGGGAAGAAGAATACTACTATAAAATGATCGATGCCGGCGTGAAAGGATTTGTGCTGAAGAACAGCGATATCGATGAGGTTGTGAAGGCCATTCAAACGGTCATGGCCGATGGTACCTATTTCTCACAGGAATTGCTTCTGAATGTAGTCAAGAAATTCAGGGATGTGAGGAAAACAGAACAATTGCATGTGCAATTATCGCAACGCGAAATTGAAATCATAGAACTGATCTGCAAGGGACTATCAAACCAGGAGATTGCGGATACCCTTCATATAAGCAAGCGCACTGTAGATAAGCATCGCGCAAACATTCTCAGCAAGACCGACACCAATAACACCGCCAGCCTGGTGATGTTCGCGGTTGAGCATAAGCTGATAGAGCTGTGAGTGGGAGAAAGATGAATTAGAGTTATTTAGCTTTTGGTTTTCACTATACACCGTTAAATAAAAACTGCCTGCGCGTACCTTTAAACGTCGATTTTTAATTATCAGCCAACATAGTTATCATTTATGAACTAAACCAACGCAACTTTTACCTGCCAGAATGCATCTTGTATTAAACTGGATAGCAATGAGAAGGCTTGTTATTATAATATTACTGTTATGTATTGGTTGTCACAAGGATATTGATGATCCGGGCAGATATATCAATGACTTCATAGGGCACTATTGCGGAACAATTTCCCAGGTAGGAAGTTGGGCGTCTTACAGCACACCAGTCTGGAGATCAGAAACCAATAGTAACAAAGTAGCGATGGAATATTTCATGGGACTTGACACCGCCTGGTTTACTGTTAATGGCTATCATTTGTCGCTCGATAATCAAAGTTACCGTGAAACATTAAGTACCTCGGCGGGTCCCTGGGGACAAGTTTACCATATCGACTGGAATGTTTCGGCCAGCGGTGACCTGAATCCATACGATCATTCCCTGCACATCGAAGCAATAAAGCAAGGCTATATTGAAGAGTGGGGTGAAGATGTGGAAGAACATTATTCAATAGATATTATTAATTCCGAAAAATATTCTTATACCGGAACCTATAGCGATGATACTGTTACTGTTATTATCACACCTTATAACGACAGCCTGCAGTTGTCAGTGATCTTCCCTGACGAATGGACTCCTACAGGTTGGGAAAATATTAAAGCTTCTGAAACTCCCTGTTCGATACACGTTGATGAAGACAGCATAGCCGATCGCCTTACCGGAGAATTTTACAGGATTCGGGGAGGCGGACAGAAATTAGGAGACAGTCTAAGATTTACAATTTTTGCCTATTTCCACGACTACTCTCCTCTTTACATTTGTGAATTCACCGTGCATAAAATTATGTACTGGGAAAAATAGCATTTCATCGACCCATCAATTCACCAATTCCCCACGCCCGGTTTAGTCTCAGACCAAAATATAACTAAAGGTCAAATGCATTTCCCGATCGATCCTGACCATCATTTCCCGTGCACAACTAACCAATACATGCATTATCAGGCATTTACAGGTGGTCAATATGCCGGAATGACATGATTTCGCTGGTCAACATCACCGGAATTTGCACTCGAATACGTAGGGTTTGCTGATTTTCTCAGCATAAATTATTAGCAAAAATTAAATTTACTTT
>CAZWIU010000016.1:0-57894 GCA_964634105.1 uncultured Bacteroidales bacterium
TCCAATCATCCAATCATCCAATCATCCAATCATCCAATATTCCAATCTTCCAATTCTCCAATCTTCCAATCATCCAATGTTCAAATTTCCAAATTGTCACATTTTCAAATTATTTACATAAGCCGAATGTATATCTTTGCGGCAAAATGACAAAGTGTGGGAAGAAAGAAGGATTTACCCCTGATCGAAAATCTTGAGATAATTGATATTACTTCCGAAGGTTTAAGCCTGGGTAAGCTTGACAACATGATTATCTTTGTCCCTGGCCTTATCCCCGGCGATATTGCCGATGTGCAGATCAGGCGAAAGCGTCGGAATTACATGGAAGGGTATGCTGTAACATTAAAAAAGAAATCGACGTTACGGGTAGAACCTTTTTGTAGTCATTTTGGGATATGTGGAGGATGTAAGTGGCAGTGCCTGCCATACAACAAACAATTATTCTATAAGCAAAAACAGGTACTTGACAATTTGCAACGTATAGGTAAAGTTGAATTGCCTGAGATCAATCCGATTATCGGTTCAAAGCAGCAACAACGTTACCGGAATAAACTGGAATTTACATTCTCTGAAACGCGTTGGCTGAGCCCCTCGGAGATACAATCAAAAGCCGAAGTCACTGACTGGAAGGCTTTAGGCTTCCATATACCGGGAAAATTTGACAGGGTATTGGATATCGGGCAATGTTTTCTCCAGGATGATCTGTCGAACCAAATCCGAAACGAGGTTCGGGATTTTACCCGGCAACATGGTTATACATACTATCATCAACGGGATAATACCGGACTGTTGCGAAACCTTATCATTCGAAATACTACGATGGGTGAATGGATGGTCATAGTTGTTTTCCAGTTTAACGAAAGAGAAAAGATCAATCTTCTGATGGACCATATTGCCAGCCGGTTTCCAGTAATCGATTCCCTGATGTATGTGATAAATCCCAAACGTAACGATACAGTATTGGATCTCGGGTTTCATCTTCATAAGGGGCGCGACCATATTTTCGAAGAGCTGGATGGTTTAAAGTACAAAATCGGTCCAAAATCATTCTTTCAGACCAACACATCACAGGCTTGTGAACTTTATAGAAAAACTCTCGAATATGCTGAATTAAAAGGTCACGAAATTGTTTATGATCTTTATACCGGGGCCGGAACCATCGCCAACTATATTGCCCGTGCGTGCCAGCGAGTGATCGGTGTCGAATTTATTGAAGAAGCCATCACCGATGCTTATATCAATGCTCAGCTAAACGGTATCACCAATACAAGTTTCCACGCAGGTGATATCAAGGATATACTGTGTAAGGATTTTTTCGATATCCATGGAAAGCCCGAAGTTATCATTACTGACCCTCCCCGCGCAGGCATGCATCCTACTGTTGTCAGAACTATTGCAGAAGCCCGTCCTGAGCGGATTGTTTATGTAAGCTGTAATCCGGCAACACAATCGCGTGATATTAATTTACTGAGCGAGTACTATAAGGTAACTGCCATCCAGCCGGTAGATATGTTTCCTCACACACATCATGTGGAGAACATTGTGCAGCTAAAATTGAAAGGCTAATGTTCAAAAACTATAGGGAGATTTCTTCGAAATGAATTAACTTACTATCGGTTTTAAGATGAGCGGTCAATGGGTGGTTTTTTTCATGGCATATTCCAATTTTTCTTTCTGGTCGGGTATATTGTCTTATTCATAGTATCGATCATAATTCTTCGTCCCTTCCGGATTCATAAACACAGAAGAAGGTCAACCATTGGCCTGAAGATCAGTTATCTTGTATTTCTGGCCATGTTCCTTGTCTTTACTTACCTGTTGCTTTTTGGAAAGAAAGTGATCGATGAGAATGATCAGCCCTACGACAGTTTCTTTAACATTTATTTCCTCATTTTCCTGTCTGCAACTATAGTCCCAAATATTGGTATAATGATCCGGAGAAAGATAAAGCGCAACCGTCTTCAGTACAATATTATCTTTACGACCATTAATCTGCTATACGCCCTGTACCTGCTATTCCTGATAGTATCAGGACAATGGGCATTGTTGTAAGCAAGTATATTTTACATATTTTCGATACGCGTTGAAACCACTGTACCATCAGGTGCCAGCTCTGGTAAAAAATTTCAGTAAGAGGTTCCTTCATAGAACTTGCCCTTATAATAAATTCTATTCCTGTCGACTTTCACATTCATTACAATCAGGTCACGATATATCTCGAAGGAATTAACAAAATCGTTCGTCAGAAATTTTTTCTCACCATTAGTAAAAAGCCAGATTCTGTTTGTGTTATCGATATATGCAACCGTATTCCAGTCGAGTTTAAAATTACGGGGTATATATGCTTCCACCTCGTATACTTCTCCCCGGTAGAAGATCTTAAATAAAGGTCCTTCTGTAAAAAGAACCAAGTTGTCTTCTGCATAGTATCCATCGGGAGCATACGTGCTGATTTCAACAAGATGGCCTTTGTAGAATATTTTAAAAATCCCGGTATTATCGACATAGGCTACAAAACTATCGCCTGTTCTGAACGATTTGGGAGGAAAGTCCTCCAGCTGAGTATCCTCTCCTTTATAGAAAACATGAAACGTATTATCAAGACTACTAACATATGCAACAATATCTTTCCCTGCCCTGAAGGCGAGATTGCCGACATTTCGCAGCATGGTTCTATTTTCCCCGTTGTAGTATATTTTAAAATCCCGATACCGGGAAGAGATATATGCTATTATGTTATCGCCGCTAGCAAGATGGGTTAACGGTAAACCCATTAACCCGCTTTCTATATCCTCAACATTACCGTTATAATAAACCCTGAGCGCGGCTTTGTTTTCATCGTAAAATACAATCAGACTATCTTCCACCTGGTAGAGTGGACATCGGGTAGAAAGCGTTACTGATTGCCCGTTTTCAACCACGCATAAACGATTAAAAATAGTGTATGCTGCAAGATGATCCGTTGCATAATATTCTGTAACCCCTCCCGATTCGAGCTTATAGACAGCGCCCTGAAAGTAAAGTTTCAGGTTCCCCTGACTGTTTACAAACAGGACACACTCTCCGCCGATAGCAAAGGATTGTACATCCAGATCTTCAACCTGTGTGCTTTTCCCCCGATCGAATATATAAAAACAGTTTCTGTAATCGGTATATGCAGCAAGATGCTGGGCTTGTATAACGATACCAGGTAACAGAAACAGCACAATTGTGAAAATGATTCTCATACGTTTCAGGTAGGTTAATTGTACTATTTAGCTGCAGTGAGTGAGTCCTTCTTCCATTTATCTGATTTGATATATTCCGGACTGAACTGCCATGTAAGCGATATATAGCCAAGGCGACTACTTTTGTACCGGCTGAGATCGCTTACATTATAAACACCGGATTCATCCTGATTAGTATAATTATGATTAAGAAAATCGTTAATATAGTACTTCACTTTAATATTAAAACCACCAGGTAATTGAATTCCGCATAACACGGATGGAATAAATCTTGGCGTTTGAGAGCCAAGCCAGACATCGTATTTGGTTTTTTGTCCTGATCGTTTATGCGATCCGGTCCAATATTTTTCCTTATAGTGCAAAGCGATTTCATATTCACCGCCTAAATAAAAATACAAGCGGTTCTTAAATGAACCTGCTTTAATGATCAATGGCGCTCCAACTGTATAAAGTCTTCGTACAATCTTATAATCCTCCATATCGCTGCCACCAATGAGGATTGGCAATACCTCATCCGTGCACAGTCCTACATTTCTCAGACCCACTCCCGTAATAAGCCCTACATGTTTTGTGAAGTCAAGATGCCAGTCCTTTTCAATATTCCAAAATACTGTAAAACGCAAATTAGATCGTGATAGACCGGCTTCAGGATATTGATTTAAGAAATTGTCGTTCAGACTAACCATCGACGAAGAAAAAATAAATTCCAGCATTGTTTTGGAATATAATCTCTGCCCCGCAGTTTCAGGGAATATCGAAAACCATACTACCAAAAATGCAAGAATACACTTTAGTTTCATTTCATCCTTTCTTCTAATATTTACCAAATGTAATGATTCCGTAAATAATAGAAAAAGATATCCGATCGGGGATAAAAAATCAGATTATTGTTAAAAAAGATTAAACGATATCAATTATGATCAGGATGTGCAATAATTTTGCTATAAAATGGTTATTTCAGGTGAACAAAAACCAATTAAACCGGTTAATTATTTTAAATGATTTAAATCATCAAGAGGCGATAATTAACATCATGATGAATTATTTGACTACGGTTTAACCGTTTGATAATTTTGTAACGATTCAATTGTTATACCCTGCAAATAACAACACTATGTTGGAAGTAAAATATAATATAAAAAGTTTAATTTCAAGCATCTACGAATGCCAGAAAAAGATTATTATTAACAGGAGATTCATTCGTGAGCTTGAATCGGAGGGCCAGAGTACTGCACATCTCGAAAAAGAGAACCAAGATCTGGAAGGACAGATTCTCAATTTTCAGAAAGAGCTGAGGAAAAAATATCAATTTTCCTATTAGAACTACTAGTACAATACCAATTTTTAAGCAGTGAGGGCTGACGTTATCAGCCCTCTTTTTTTTCTACATATGAATTACTTCGCCGTATGCTGCAGCAGCAGCCTCCATAATTGCTTCCGACATGGTTGGATGCGGATGAATTGATTTTATTAACTCATGGCCTGTGGTTTCCAGATTTCGTGATACCACCAGTTCAGCTATCATCTCGGTCACATTTGCACCGATCAGGTGAGCCCCTAACAGCTCACCATATTTTGCATCGAATATAAGTTTGACAAAACCTTCTTTCTGACCAGCTGCACTCGCTTTACCAGAGGCAGTGTAAGGAAATTTACCTACCTTAATTTCAATGCCTGCTTCTTTTGCTGCCTTTTCAGTCATTCCGACCGATGCTATTTCAGGGGTGGTATATGTGCAGCCAGGAATATTCTTGTAGTTAAGAGGCTGGGGATTGAGACCTGCAATTTTCTCAACACACACAATTCCCTCGGCAGATGCAACGTGGGCTAATGCAGGGCCACTTATTATATCACCAATGGCATAAATACCCGGCGCAGAAGTCCGATAAAATTCATCTACTTTCACTTTTCCATTTTCAATTTCCACACCGGCCTTTTCCAAGCCAATTTTTTCAATATTCGGTGATATTCCAACGGCAGACAGAACAATTTCAGCCTCGTGTACCTCTTCTCCTTTTTTCGTTTTGACTGTTACTTTACAGACTTTACCGGCAGTATTTACCGATTCGACAGAAGCGTTTGTCAACACCTGTATTCCCATCTTTTTAAATGAACGTTCAAGTTGTTTCGAGATTTCTTCATCTTCGAGAGGAACCAGGTTTGGCATAAACTCGACAAGGGTAACCTTTGTTCCTATAGCAGCATAAAAATTGGCAAATTCACTTCCTATAGCTCCTGATCCGACAACCAGCAACGATTCAGGCTGTTTATCCAGGCTCATTGCTTCACGGTAACCGATAATCTTTTTACCATCCTGCTTCAGATTAGGCAACTCCTTTGATCTTGCTCCTGTTGCAAGTATTATATGCCCGGCTGAGATTGTATCATTGCTTCCATCTGTTCGTTCTATAATAACGTTTTTATCAGCTGATAATTGAGCATAGCCCTGAATAATATCAATTTTGTTCTTTTTAAAAAGAAACTGTACACCTTTGCTCATGCTCTCTGCTACAGCACGACTACGGCTAATCATGGCCTTGAAATCGGGTCTTACTTCGCCCTGGATGGTAATGCCGTATTCAGCGGCATGTTTTACATAGTCGAATACCTGAGCACTTTTCAACAGCGATTTTGTAGGAATACACCCCCAGTTGAGACAAACACCTCCTATGTCACTTTTTTCAATAACAGCAACCTTAAGCCCCAGCTGCGAAGCACGAATAGCAGCTACGTAACCGCCGGGACCACTGCCAATAACTACCAGATCATATTTCATCATACATTGATTTTTTTATATGAAACATCTCAAATTTAGCAGATAAATGTTCAGAATTAAATATATGGAAGAACTATCGAAACATGAAATATGTTCAAACTTATGAACGAATAAGTACAGCCTCTACCATTTCATTTATGCCTGAAATAAAATTCCAACACTTTTTGCGCAGCTGCGAAAGAGCTTATCTTGTCGTGCAGAACGTCCTCGCGCAATTTATTAAGCAATGTGTCGATCTCATCATGTTTATAGAAGTTATTTTTCAGGCCTTCTTCAATGGTTTCGTTCATCCAGTAAAGCGATTGTTTTTTACGTCGGAAAATAAAGTACCCATTATTTATTGCATGCTTATGGTAACCCTGAATTTCATTCCAAATCTGATCTATTCCCCTGTTTTCTCTGGCAGAACAGGTCAGCACTTTCGGGATCCATTTTGAATCGGGCATCGGGAAGAGGTGCAATGCCGATTGGAATTGGGCAGCTGCGCGTCTGGCATTTTCGATGTTAGATCCGTCGGCTTTTGTAACGACAAGCATATCGGCCATTTCCATAATTCCCCGTTTTATACCCTGTAATTCATCGCCAGCCCCAGCAAGCAAAAGGAGCAGGAAAAAGTCGACCATAGAATGTACAGCAGTTTCTGACTGGCCAACGCCCACAGTTTCCACCAGGACAATATCGTACCCGGCCGCTTCGCAAAGATATATTGACTCACGCGTTTTCCGGGCTACCCCTCCCAATGTTCCTGCCGATGGAGAAGGCCGGATAAATGCGCCGGGTTGCGAGGCCAGGGTTTCCATTCGCGTTTTATCGCCCAATATACTTCCCCCGGAACGTTCACTGCTAGGATCAATTGCCAGAACGGCCAGCTTCTTTCCACGATCGGTAAGATAGGTACCAAAGGTTTCAATAAAAGAACTTTTACCGACTCCTGGAATACCCGTGATACCGATACGAATTGATTTTCCGGCATGGGGCAGGCATGCTGAAATAATTTGCTGCGCCTGTTCATTATGTTGCGGAAGACTGCTCTCGACCAGGGTTATGGCCCTGCTTAAAACAGTACGATCACCCTGAAGAATGCCTTCAGTAAATTCATCGGTCGAAAGCTGATGTCGCTTAATTTTCCGGAGTTTCGGGTTCACTGAAGGTGGCTGTTCTATCCCTTTGGAAACAGATAGGGCGCTTTTATTTCGGGAAGTTTTGTCCATGCTGTTCAATACAACTTCAAATGTATGAACAAATCCGGTATCTGCATTATCGAGTTATATACAATGAACAGATCGCCACTATCGTTGAGGCTTAAGACTTGTTGGATGAATCGTGCAAAAAAGAAGGCAACACTAATGCTTTATATAGCCTTCTATCCAGAGATACTGTTTATATAGTTGCGGGTCGTTGGTTACAACTTTAATACCAGTTTTAACCTCGCCAATACGTTCTTCGGGATGGAAGAATGCATTAATGTATGTAGAATCGCCGGGAGCAAGAATACTCTTTTCGGGTTTGACGGCAGTACAACCACAGGAAGGTTTTACCGCCCTGATAATCAGATCGGATTTCCCCGTATTCACTAACATGAACCGGCATTCCACAGGATTCTTTTCGCTGAGTGTGTCAAACGTGTTTTTAAGATTCTTGAAATATGCAACCGGTGCATTATTTATCTGATCGGGAGTATAACCAGAGAAATCCTCCCGGATATTAGCAGTAACCGTTAGCAAAGCATTTTCTACCTTACGACCATTTATTTCTAACCTCACCGGATCGACCACCACATCCCAATCATCGATCAGATTTGTATTATAAATTACTTCGACCTGACCGTATTCACCCGGTTGAAGAACAGGAGGAATTGCTTTAAAGTACAAATGTTCCGGAACTGAATCAAAAGCAAGTTTTAAGGGATTGGATGTCATATTGGCAACAGTAAGTAATTCGATGCCTGTATTTCCTTTAAACAGAAAGCCAAAATTCAGGTGTGTGGTTTTTACGCTCAATTCGCCGATTTTATATAGTAGCGGCTCTTTTTTAACAGGCGGAACAACAGTCCCTCTGATAGTAAGGAACATGTTTGGATTACTCGCAGTACTTTGAATCTGGATAGTTTTATGAAAAGCCCCTACTTTATTCATCGGGTCAAACTCAACAGTAATAGTTCCCTCTTTCCCCGGAGGAACAGGCTCTCTTGTCCAATCAGATATTTTGCAGTTACAGGTAGTCCGGATATTGGTTATTTGCAGTGGGATGGTACCTTCGTTCCTGAAAACAAAAGAATGAAACACAACTCCTTTATCGACCATGATCCTGCCAAAATCGTATGAATTCTCAGGTAATATAAGCAGGGAGCTATCGCCCGATTGACCTCGAAGAGCAGTTGTGCAGAATAAAACGATCAGCACAGGGAAAATCCGCATATTAGTTCCTATTTATCGATGAAACGCAGATGAAAATTTAAAGTTATAATTTTAGTGAAGTTTTTTACAGATCACTATAAAACAATATCCTTTCAGGTGATACCTTAGATGTCAATAACCAAAAAACAGTTGGGTATGATTACGGTATGTAAAACATTCTGAATATTCCGACTGGAACAAATAATACTCCCCATTAATTTAGCCTGCAGAGTATTCATAAAATGTTGAGGAATTGAATTATTTTTAACCCTTGTTAAGCAGTGTGTGAATAACAGAACCATGAGGATATCAAAATACAATTTTCTCCTGCTATTCTTAGTAATTATTAATCCATTACCGGCCCAGTTCTATAACGGCCACCAGATGACTTTTGGAAAGAACAGGGTACAATACAGCGATTTTTATTGGTCGTACCAACGATATGAGCGATTTGACACCTACTTCAACGAATATGGAAAAACAACTGCCGAGTATACTGCCCGTTTCGCTGAAAAGGAAATTGACCGGATTGAGAACCTGTTTGATTACAGGCTCGATAAGCGTATCATCTTCATGGTTTACAACAAGCTGACTGATTTCAGGCAAAGCAATATTGGTTTAATAACCGGTAAATCCGACAACAACATCGGGGGTGTAACACAAATCGACAGGAATAAAGTTTTTGTTTATTTCGAAGGCGATTACCGCAAATTGGAACAGCAAATATCTGCGGCAATAACACGGGTGTTAATAAGTGAGATGATTTACGGGCTGGATCTGAAACAGAATGTCACGAGTTCAACATTAATAAATCTGCCTGAGTGGTATGTTGAAGGATTAATAGCTTATATTTCGAAAGGTTGGGATTTTGAAACCGAAAACAGGGTAAAAGATGGCATTCTAAGCGGGCGCTATAAGAAATTCAGCCGCCTTGTCGGGGAAGATGCAACCTATGCAGGTCATTCGTTCTGGCGATATATCGGCAGCGTGTATGGCGAATCGGTGATACCCAATATTCTTTACCTGACGAAAGTAAATAAAAATGCAAGCATAGGATTCCTGTATGTTGTCGGATCGCCATTAAAGGCTTTAGCACGCGAATGGCACGATTACTACCTGAAATTATATTCCGATTCAACGGGAAACACTACTGCCCCTTCTGAAAACCCATTGATCAGGCGACCTAATAAGAAAACTGTATATCAACAGGTGAAAGTAAATCCTAACGGAAAATACATGGCTTATGTTACCAACCAGATGGGAAAGTACAAGATATGGCTGTATAACCTGGAAACAGGAAAGAAAACGAAAATATACAAAAAGGAGCATAAGCTGGAGCAAATTACCGATTATTCATACCCGGTGCTTGCATGGCATCCTTCGGGCAGGATACTTACTTTCATCACGGAAGAAAAGGGAGAGCTAAAACTTAACTATTTTACTTTCGGCGAGGATAGGATCGAACAAAGGAACCTGCTGTATTTCGAAAAAGTACTTGATTTTGCATTTTCAAACGATGGTGCATTATTGGTGTTATCGGCAATAAAGCAGGGCAAGACCGACATTTACGTCCACAACCTGGCTGCAGGAACTAACTTTCAGGTAACCAACGATCTGGCAACAGATCTTAATCCAAGGTTCATCAACGATGGTAAACAAATTATCTTCAGCTCCGACCGCCGATCCGATTCAATTTCGATGGCAGCTGATGACATGAAATTTGCCATGACGAAAGAGCTCTTTATTTACGATTATGCTTCGAAAGGAGATGGCCTGATGCGGTTATCCGATGAAAACTATGTGAATAAATATGCGCCGCTGGAAGTTGGTCGCAATAAGTTTATATCGTTAAGTGATCGTAATGGTATTATGAACCGCTACCTTTCAACATTCGACAGTATTATCAGCTTTGTTGATACCACGGTACACTATCGTTACTTTGCCACGACCAACCCGTTGACTAATTATTCACGTAACATACTTGAACAGGATTATAGCAAGAAGGCGGACACTGAAGCAGAAATAATTTTTAAAGATGGCCGTTATCGTATGTATGAGCGGCCGTCAGATCATTCAGAACCGATTGATAAAGATCTTCCAACAACTTCATTCCGCGATCAATACACCCGTAAGCTGATTCAGAAGGACAGCATTCAGCAGATTGAAATTGTCGAGATACCTATCGACTCGGTTCGTAATAATAAACTTGTCTACCTTGGCGATACCATCAGCTTTGAAAATACACCCATCGATATTAATAATTATATCTTCGAGATTGAACGGCTCAACCTATATAACAGTAAACTCGAGGAGAATAAACTGGATATCAGGATCGTTGAAGAACCCGGGAAGGAAGATACAAAAGTGCGAATTTACAGGGAAGCTTTTTACCAGAACTACCTGGTCACACAGATTGATTTCAGTTTCCTGAGCGAATCGTACCAGGCTTTTACAGGCGGTGCAGTGTACTTCAACCCGGGGGCAAATATACTCATGAAATTAGGCACCCACGACCTGTTTGAAGATTATAAAATAACCGGTGGATTCAGGATGCCGCTTGACTTAGAAAGCAGTGAATATTTACTCAGTTTTGAAGATCTGAAGAAACGCCTCGACAAACAATATGTTTATCACAGAGAGGTTTTTCGCCATTACGGCGGGACGGATGATACTGAATATATCAAGACTATAACAAACGAAATATCCGGTATTTACAGATACCCTTTCAGCCAGGTAAGTGCAGTTGTTTTTACCATGGGGCTGCGCGACGACCGGAATGTATTTTTGTTCGATGCAAATCCTTCCAATCTGCCGGCGATCCTTGAGAAGCCAGATCAGAATAAGCTTTGGGCAACTTCCAAACTGGAATATATTTTCGATAACACGCGGTCGCTTGGATTAAATCTTTACGGAGGAACCCGGTTGAAGCTATTTACTGAATACTATCAACAGCTCAACGACCGGATGGACGACCTGTATGTTTTTGGAATGGATATCCGGTACTACTTCGTAATTCACCGCAACCTGATTTGGGCGAATCGTTTTGCTGCAAGTACTTCAGTCGGGAGCAGCAGATTGATATACTACCTGGGAGGGGTTGATAACTGGATGAATCTGACACAATCAAAGAATCCGACATTCATTCCGTTGACCGAGATTCGTATCGATGAAACGGAAAATTATGTTTACCAGGCGGTGGCAACTAATATGCGAGGTTTTTCACAGAATATACGAAACGGCAATAATTTTGCCCTGATCAATTCTGAGATTCGATGGCCCATTATCCGGTATTTTGTTAATCATCCGCTGAGTAATGCATTCCTTCAGAATTTCCAGCTGAACGGTTTTTTCGATATAGGAACAGCATGGTCGGGGCCCCATCCGTGGGCAGGTGAAAATGCATACGATACTGATATTATTATGGAAGGTTCCACCATTCGTGTGGTTATTGATGCTGACCGGGGGCCTGTTGTAGCCGGGTATGGTTTTGGTGTCCGCTCACAACTTTTTGGTTATTTTGTCCGCCTCGATTGGTCATGGGGAATAGAGAATATGCAGGTTCTTCCACGGGTATTTTACCTCTCGCTCAGTCTCGATTTTTAATACTGCAATCTTTGCAGAGATACTACGTTGAAATTATGCATGATCAATATCTCGTTTTATTTCTATTTTTTAATATACTTTTGCACATAATTTATTAATGATTAAACTTAAAAGTTATGGCTTATAAAATAAGTGACGATTGTACAGCATGCGGCACATGTATGGATGAATGTCCATCTGAAGCTATTCATGAAGGTGATATTTACACGATTGATCCGGATGCATGTACCGATTGTGGGACATGTGCTGATGTTTGTCCGGTAGGAGCAATTTCTCCGGCATAAAAATAGTGCAGCATAACTGCAAGAGACCTGCCCGGAAAGCAGGTCTTTTTTGTTTCGGGTATTTTTTATATTTACTGATTAATTATTGCTAGCGATGATGGAACTCGTTTACTTTTTTGTTGGCATAGTACTCGCATCAATTACCACCTGGCTAATTTTTCGTGCAGTTAATACAGGCAGGCTTGGTGCATTGGAGGAAAAACAAAGCCTGCTGCTTCAGCAGGCCGAAGAGTTGAAATCGGCCATTTCATTAAAGGATAAAGAACTTTATGAATTGACTTCAAAAAACAGTGCCCGCGAAACTGAGGTCAGGCATCTTCAGGAACGCCTCGCCGAACAGAAGAAAGAAATGATGGAGATCAGAGAGAAGCTGAACATTGAGTTCAGGAACCTGGCCAATGAAATAATGGATGAAAAATCGAAAAAATTCACAGAACAGAATAAAATAAATCTCGATCAACTGCTAAAACCGCTGGGCGAAAAGATCAAAGATTTTGAAAAGAAAGTTGAGGAGACCTATGACAAGGAAGCACAGCAACGATTCTCACTGAAGGAAGAAGTCAAGCGCCTGGCTGAATTAAACCAGCAGATCAGCAAAGAAGCACATTCACTGACACAGGCTTTAAAAGGAGAATCGAAGACCCAGGGAAACTGGGGAGAAGTAATCCTTGAAAGCATACTGGAGCAAACCGGCCTGAGAAAGGGCCAGGAATATACTATCCAGGATTCCTTCGTATCGGAAGGAAACCGCCGTTACCAATCAGACGTTATTGTGCATTACCCCGGCGAAAGGAGTATTATTATTGATTCGAAAGTATCGCTTACCGCCTACGATAATTATATTGCTGCAACAGACGATAAAGAAAGAGAATCGGCGTTGAAAGCCCACCTTGTTTCGGTTAAAAATCATATAAATGAGCTTGCTTCAAAAAATTACCAGGATATTAAAGAAATCAAAACCCTCGATTTCGTTATCCTTTTCATGCCCATTGAACCGGCGTATCTGCTGGCTATTCAAAATGAACCACAACTGTGGACGTTTGCTTACGAAAAAAGAATACTGCTCATCAGTCCGACAAACCTGGTAGCCGTGCTGAAAATGATCGAAAGTTTATGGAAGAAAGAATACCAGAACAGGAATGTGATGGAGATTGCTCGTCAGGGAGGAGATCTGTACGACGAATTTGTTCGCCTCACGGAAGATCTGCTTAAGCTGGGTAAGAAGATGAAAGAAGCCACCGAACATTATGAAGATTCGATGAGAAAAATCAGTACGGGCAGAGGTAACCTGGTTAGCCGGGTACAAAAGCTAAAGGCGCTGGGCGTAAAAGCCAAAAAGAATCTTCCTGAGAATATCCTGGGGAGGGCGCTGGAAGAGGGAATTGAGAATGCAGAATAAAATAAACTACGTTTCTGACAAATACCTACCAATCATGAAAAGAACTCTGCTCTTCCTATATTTTGCCTATGCGTCTTTCTGTCTGGTGAACGGACAACCCTTAATAATCCAGGAAAACGATACAGGATTTTGCAGCGTGGATGGGAATATTATGACGAGTGTGGCAGGATATACAGGTGCCGGTTATGCCGATACTGACGAAGGAATTGGTAAAAGTGTCAGCTGGAGCATAGAATCAGAAACAGCCGATACCTGTTGGATCAAGTGGCGGTATGGAAATGGAGGGGGCAGCGGCGACCGATATGCCGGCCTGTATGTTAATCTTGATACTGCCGTCACTAATATCAATTTTAAACATACCGGAACATGGACAAACTGGACTATCAGCGACTCTGTTAAAATAGATCTGCATGAAGGGTATAACGATCTCAGGTTGGTATCGAAAGCGACAGATGGATTGGCGAATATCGATTATATTCAGTTATACTCTTCCGGCCTGCGTCGCGT
This sequence comes from uncultured Bacteroidales bacterium, assembly GCA_964634105.1. Classification (GTDB taxonomy): domain Bacteria; phylum Bacteroidota; class Bacteroidia; order Bacteroidales; family UBA10428; genus UBA10428. The sequence goes on from CAZWIU010000016.1 coordinate 14,193, forward strand.
GGAATGTGTTGCGATTTACACGGCTGAAGTTTCACAGAATATTGCTGAAGGAGGTACAATCACGGTTGAACCTGAGCTGCTCTTTTACCCCGAGGGCGATACAATAACCCTGAAAGCACATGCTAATCCCGGATATTTTTTCCAGAGCTGGTCAGGAAATGTTACTTCTGCAGATTCGAACTATTCATTTATCGTAACGGGCAATATTGAAACCATGGCTATGTTTTATCCCGACGGAACCACAATGGATACTAATATCATCGGATATGCGACCGTTCAGGATGACCTGGGAACACCATTCCTGGTCATAGGCGGAAGCCTTGGTGACACCGTGGAAGCAAACTCACTGACCGACCTTCAGACATACCTGCAAAGCAACGAACCGCTCGTCGTTACAATCGCCGGTAAAATTGAAGGCACCGGTGAGGTTAAGATTACATCGAACAAAACCCTGTCAGGGATCACCGACTCGGCATATATCCGCGGAATAATGCTGCAAATTGACGGAGCACAGAATGTAATCATACAGCATCTGAAGCTCTCGCATGTTGTTCGTTGGGACGAACTTGAAATTACCAATGGCTCAAGGAATATCTGGATCGATCACTGTGAATTTTTTACCGACCGCGATCACAATATCGATTACTACGACGGACTACTGGATATAAAGAATGCTTCACGCTTTATTACAGTTTCTTGGTGCTGCATGCACGATCATTTGAAATGCAGTCTGATAAGTTCGGGCGACGGCAGTGTAGGCGATACGGTAACCCGCATAACATATCATCATAACTTTTTTTACAATTGCGATGCACGATTGCCCAGTATTCGTTTCGGCAAAGCGCATATCTTCAACAACTACTACCTGAACTCGAAAGACGCGATCAGTACACGCATGGGCGCCTGTGTAAGAGTAGAGAACAACTATTTTGAAAATATTGAAAAAGCCGTGTTCAACGATCAGAGCCCTGAATTAGGATATGTTCACTTGCTCGATAATCACTTTGGATCTGCTTATTATGTAACGGAACCAACCTGTGTGTTGGATGTCCCCTATTCCTATGAATCATTCCTGGATGCAACCGAAGATATTCCTGGTATTGTCGGCGATACAACCACTATTCCGCCTGTTGCCTTCCAACATGAACAAAAAGTCGCAAATATCCTCACGGTATTTCCCAATCCTGCTGATGATCATATTAAAGTAAGATCTATTCTGAAATACGAAACGGATGTTATAACAAACATTCGCGATATTTCCGGGCAGATTATTAAAACGATGCAGGCAGAAAGATTTTCGCCCGGTAAAGGCGATTTGATGATTGAAATTGCCGACCTGAAAGCAGGTTTCTATTTCGTTGAATTAATTTCTGATAAGACCAGGCATAGCCAAAAACTATTTATTATTAGATAGTACACGATCGACCTTACCGGCATCACCGGATTCGTATGATTTTAATGTATCGGTAGTGTAATTGTAAAGCTAACGCCGTCGAATGTATTTTCCACGGTAATATTACCCTGGTGCGCTTTGATGAACATATAGGCAACAGTTAATCCCAGGCCGGTGCCTTTTCCGGCATCTTTCGTTGTAAAAAAAGGCTCAAAAATGTTTTTGATCTTATCGTCCGGTATTGGAAGTCCTGAGTTGGAGATTTTAATTGTTGCAACGGTATTTTTTTCTCCAGTATGCCCCAAAAAAGTGCTTAGTTTTATATAGCTGGGTCGGTTCTCTGGTGAGGACTCAATTGCATTAATGGCATTTTCAATAATATTCAGCACGGCCTGTTGAAAATGTGCTTTAACCAGGGGAATATGTTCAGCAAGCCTGTAATCCTTCAGAATAATAGTTCTCCTTGGGACTTTATAGTTCATGAACATAACCGTATTATCGAGTATCTCATTTACATCGCATAATTCCTTTTCCTGCAAGCCGCTTCCTGTAATCGATATCAGGGCAGTAACAATTCTGGATGTCCGGTCTGCGCCCTCACCAATCATCTTGATGGCCGATTCGAAATCATTATAAATGTCTGTGGATATGGCTGTTTTATAATTATCCCATCTCTCCTTTAGCATACTCAGTCCGCCTGAAATGAAATTCAGCGGATTATTAATTTCATGAGCAACACCTGCAGTGAGTGTTCCCAGTGCAGTCATTTTTTCAGCCTGGTATAGTTGTTGCTGCGTTTCATGCAGATTCCTGATAGTTTTATTCAGTTCGGCATTCTGTTTGTCGAGGACGATGTTTTTCTCAAGGATTTTTTGTTCAAACTGCCAGTTGATCCTGCGTAGATAGAACAGTGCGAATTGCAGAAGAAGAAAAGTGACGATCTGAACAGCCTTGGAATATATTAAAAATCCTTTGACAATGGGAATTATCGTAAATGTTGGCGGAGAAAAAAGAAACAGAAAAGGCTCAATAAAAAGGATCAATGATCCGTAAAAAAGCAGAGCAACAATCAGTATTATTTTTTCCTCGTTGAGAACCAGGAGTATTTGCGGTATCAACGACATTACGATGATAGATAAAGGATAATAAGCAAAACTCTCCTGTTCAACAAAACCTGTGAGAGTGGGAATTATGTAAATTAACACCGGAGGCAGGAAGATAAGGAGGAATTTACTTAGTTGATTCTTCCTAAAATACGCCAGGATCAAATTTATGAAATTCAGGAGCAATACAAACAACAACCTCAATGAGCCCATTCCAATTGTGGTACCCTCAATGCTGCGCATGATACTCAGGAAAATCAGGATAGCCAGCATGATTGCCAGCATAGCAAAATTAAACTGATTGTTCAGAATTAATGCCCGCTGCGACAGCATGCTTCTGTCGCCTTCAATACCCAGGTATGATATATAGCGCCAAAATTTCTTCATGCAAGCTTAGTACCCGCTTTCTTAATAAATTTAAGTATTTTATATCACTAATTCAATAACCCTTTGGAGGTATTAAAAATGAAAAGTACCGGTAGAAGAATCAATACTTACCAATAAAAAAAGCTTTACGAAACTGAAAACGGTGGTTTAGCCTGCTTAATTCATGCACTAAATTTAATGCGCTGATTATGGCCTCACAACGATAACTATTTCTCCTTTGGGAGGATGGGCAGTATAGTACGAAACTACCTCGCTGATGGATCCGCGGATATTCTCTTCATGAATTTTTGTCAGTTCACGTGAGACACAAACCTGGTGTTCGGGAGAAAAAGTCTCAGCCAGTTGTAAAAGTGTTTTGAGAAGACGGTGCGGCGACTCATAGAGAATAATGGTTCTTTCTTCAGATCTTAATGCATCAAGTCGCTTATTCCGGCCTTTTTTCTGCGGGAGGAAGCCTTCAAAAATAAAGCGGTCGGAAGGAAACCCTGAATTCACGAGAGCCGGTACAAAAGCCGTTGCCCCGGGAAGGCATTCTACCTCGATTCCCTGTTTAATGCATTCCCTGACCAGCAGGAAACCGGGATCGGATACAGAGGGCGTTCCGGCATCAGATACAAGCGCAATCTTTTTACCCTCCTGCATCAGTTGAATGTACCTTGAAATTTTTTGATGTTCATTAAACTTATGGAACGATTCCATGCGGGTATCAATACCATAGTGTTTCAATAAAATTCCTGTTTTCCTGGTATCTTCGGCAAGGAGCAGGTCTGCCTCTTTTAATAATCGTATTGCCCTGAATGTAATATCCTCCAGATTTCCGATGGGTGTTGGGATAAGATACAGTTTGTTATTCATCCCGCCTAACGATTAATTTCCGGCGAATAAGTTCCAATATCCGCTGAACGTATTCATCGTCCATATCCCATTCAAAATTATCCTGAAGATAATTATAAGCCTCGACAAAGCTACCGGCCGAGTTCAGTATTTCCATGGTATGTTCAAAGCCGGCTTTATCGCCATTGAAAAGGTTATTTATCAACTCAAAACGCTCGTTTAAAGCAATGGCTCCCAGAATATTATTAATAGGTTTTGTTTTGTACTGCGTACTGATATCTTCCTGTTTTGCCCGCCCCGCCATTTCCTCGTGCAGCGTATGCTTCGCCCCTTTAAAACGATCTGCAACAAATTCTTTTTCCTGTTTCTGAGAAAGTTTTTTAGGAGATTCCTTCACCGGTTGAATCTTCTTTTTATCCGTTTCTGTTTTTTCAGAAGGCTCTATCTCTTTGATGGGTTCTTTGTCTTCCTTCACCTCCTCAATTACGCTCATTGTTTCGTGTTTTTCCACCGGGTAGACTGCAGGTTTTGCGGGCGACGATTTCTCTTTTTCCCCGCTGGGCAATGTAGCTTCCAGATCAAGGATCAAATCGTAGATATTGCGTAGTTTTTCAAGCAGCAGATCAAGCTCAATGGCCCGGATTGTTTCGGAATCTTTAAGTCTGGCAACGATCCCTTTAATCTCGTCAGCCTGGGCATAAAGTACTTCCAGTGTATGTTTAAATTCCATGGCAAGTTTTTATTCTACAAACGTATGAATGTTTACTAAATTTGATTCGATATTAACAAAAAAAGATACTCACCGCTGCTCACTCCTCCCCTTCTGTGATAAATCTCATTTGAAGCCGTCGTTATTATTTCACAAGATAAGAAATAGATTAAATTTGATAATGCTTAATATAGCTGATTTTTTTGATGATGTATTGAAACACCTATATGCCGAAAATCACACTTAACGAAATTGCCACGATTACGCATGGCAGACTGACCGGAAATGGCAATCAGGTTATTGAAATGCTGGAAACCGACAGCCGGAGTATCAATATCGACGAAAGGAGTATTTTCATCGCAATAAAGGGAACACGACACGACGGGCATAGTCATATCGGCGAACTATATAAACGGGGATTGCGAAATTTCATCGTGGCAGAATCAAGCCGTATTACCCTGCCAAAAAAAGATATAAATATCATCCGCGTAGAAAAAACGGTGGACGCATTGCAGCAACTGGCTGCTTTTTACCGACAGCAGCTGAAAATGCCACTTATTGCCATTACAGGAAGCAATGGCAAGACGGTAGTAAAGGAATGGCTTTTTCAATGCTTATCGAACGCAGGGAAAGTATCGCGCAGTCCGAAGAGCTATAACTCTCAGATTGGAGTGCCTCTTTCAATCTGGAAACTTGACCCTACAGCCAAATGGTCGATCGTTGAAGCCGGTATTTCGCTGCCTGGTGAAATGGTACGACTTGAAAAAATGATCGCTCCTGATATGGGTATTTTCACAAACCTGGGATCGGCGCACCAGGAAAATTTTAAAAGCTTCGAGGAGAAGGCCCGTGAGAAGCTGGTATTATTTTCGGGTTCTAAAATCCTATACTACTGTCTCGATCATGCCTTAATACATAAGCTGATTACGCAGCAGAATATTTCACGACGACAACTGATCGCCTGGTCGGTGAAAGATCCCGCTGCCTACCTGTTTGTAATGAAAAAGACAAAACGTGCCGGGCAAGCACAACTGACTGTTCAGACCGAAGGCCAGGAGCATGTCTTCGACATACCTTTTGCCGATGAGGCATCCATTGAAAACTGTCTGCATATTATCACATTTTTGCTTCACCAGGGATTCACCGCAGAGTATACAGCACAGGCTTTACATTCGTTGAATCCTGTAGCTATGCGACTGGAACAGGTAAAGGGAATTCACAACAGCACCCTCATCAACGACAGCTATAACTCCGATATTAATTCACTCCGCATCGCTCTTGATTTTCTTGCTTTACAGAAACAACATCACAAGCACACCCTCATCCTCTCCGATATAAGACAATCGGGGCAAAAGACAGAAGAATTGTATACCGAGGTTGTCCGCCTGGTAAATTCGTATAATATCGACCAGTTTATCACCATCGGAAAAGATATTGCGGGCTACTCGAACCTGCCCGGGAATACACTCAGATTTTATACTACCGAAGAGTTCTTACGAGTATTGTCCTCAGTTAATATAGCAGATCATGCAGTATTAATAAAAGGAGCACGTGAATTTGGCTTTGAGCAAATCGTAAATGCCCTCTCCGAGAAAAAACATACGACCATTCTTGAAATAAATCTGAACAACCTGGTGAACAACCTGAACTACTTCAGGGACCTGTTAACACCCGGCACCAAGATTATGGTTATGGTTAAAGCGTTGTCGTACGGAAGCGGAAGCTACGAAATTGCCAACCTGTTACAGCACGAAAAAGTCGATTACCTTGGAGTGGCTTTCACTGACGAAGGTATTGAGCTTCGTCAGGCCGGAATCAGTTTACCCATCATGGTAATGGCACCCACACAGGAAACCTATGATAAGATCATCCTATACAACCTCGAGCCGGAAATATATAGTTTCAGCGGTTTACGGGTTTTATCCCAGATCGTCGCAGCCAATCAGCTCCCCGAGTACCCTGTGCATATTAAACTGGATACCGGGATGCATCGTCTTGGTTTCCTTCGCGATGAAATTAAACAGCTTACCGATGAACTTATCAGATTGAAAAATATCCGTGTTAAAGCATTGTTTTCGCACCTCGCGGTTTCTGACAGCCCTGCTGAGGACGCGTTCACGCTTGAACAATTCAGGTTATTTGATGAAATGTATACATATATATCCGACCGACTTGGATACAAGCCCATGCGTCACATATTAAATTCGGCCGGTATTGAACGGTTCCCGCAGGCTCATTTCGAAATGGTTCGCCTGGGTATAGGCTTGCACGGTATCTCGGCCACGAAAAAAAGACTGAAAGCTGTAAGCACGCTTAAGACGAGGATAACCCAAATTAAGAAGATCCCAAAAACAGATACGGTAGGATACAACCGACGGGGAGTTCTGACGCGGGATTCGATTATAGGAATAATACCGGTGGGTTATGCTGACGGGCTCGACCGGAAACTCGGAAACCGTAACGGGCATGTGATTGTGAACAATGCGAAGGTTCCATTTATCGGGGATATCTGTATGGATATCAGCATGATTGATTTGACTGATATACGCGCTGCCGAGGGTGATGAAGTGATTATTTTCGGTGAAAAAAATCCGGTTGGTTTACTGGCCGAACAGGTTGGTACTATTCCATATGAGATACTGACGAATGTATCATCGCGGGTGAAAAGGATCTATATCAATGAATAAACTCATATGCATATCGTTCTGAGCAGGACCGACAGCATTGGCGATGTAGTGCTGACATTGCCCATGGCAGGGTTGATACGTGAAAGGTACCCCCGGGCAACCATTACATTCATTGGCCGGAGATATACCGAACCGGTGATCCGGCTTTCGAAATACATCGATCGTTTCATTCGTTGGGATGATTATGAAAAGCTTTCTGTGAAAAAGCAGGCAAGGGTGCTAAAAGAACTGGAGTGTGACTGGCTGATCCATGTTTTTCCAAACAAACAGATTGCGAAAGCTGCCAGAAAAGCGCAGATAAAAAACAGGGTCGGAACATCGCATCGTACTTTTCACTGGCCGACCTGTAACAGGCTGATATCTTTCAGCCGCCGCAGGTCAGAACTACATGAAGCCCAACTTAACTGTAAACTTCTTGCTCCCCTTGGAGTAGGCGTTCCGGAATTAGAAGAAATCAAAAATTATTATGGTTTTTCAATAGATGCATCGCTTAAAGCAAAGGTAGCTACGTGGCTCGACAGAAGCCGTAAGAATATAGTATTGCATCCCAGGTCGAAAGGAAGTGCCCGTGAATGGGGGCTGGAAAATTTCGACCGGCTCATACGGATACTGCCGGAGCAGAATTTCAAAATATTCATTACCGGAACTGCCCCCGAAGCCAACCTTATGAGCGATTTTCTTGATAATAATAGAGAACGTATCACCGATATGACCGGTAAATTATCGCTCGATGAGCTTATTGCTTTTCTTTCGCAGGTCGATGGTGTTGTGGCAGCAAGCACAGGCCCGCTGCATCTGGCCGCTGCACTTGGCACAAAAGCTGTTGGTATCTATCCCCCGATAAAGCCTATGCACCCTGGCAGGTGGGCACCCTTGGGAGAGCAGGCTACCGTACTGGTAAAAAACATTGTTTGTGAGGAATGCCGTAAGAGTATGGATTGCCATTGCATTCGGGAAATTACGCCTGAGATGGCCAGGGATGTATTAATGAAGAATTAGACAGAGGTTAATGTACCCGGGTGATTTTACGTTGAAAAATGAAAGTCTTTCCGGAAGTGAATACGTTGAATTAAAAAACATACGAAGAAAAAAAGAGACCCTCGCTTCAGGAACAAACTTCATTCTACAACAAGTACCTGAAAGATTCATCGAATCTTAACTTTTAGTATTTTAGCAAATAACCCTGGTTTTAAAAACACTAATCCCTAAAAAGACCATGAAAAAAATAGTTGTACTAATTGGATTTTTTACATTTCCCCAACTTTATTCATCCGAAACAATTGAATTAGATATCAGTTCGTCTATCAGGCAAGTTACAGTTTTCACACAGGGAGCACAAATTGAAAGGGAAGCGACGGTGTCCTTACAAAAGGGACAGATGTTGTTAAAATTTACAGATTTATCACCATACATTAAAAAAGAAAGTATCCGGATCGATGGAGACGGATCATTTACCATTCTTAATGTCCAACACCAGAATGACTACCTGGATGAACTGGAAAAGAGTAATGAGATAGCATCATCGAGAAAAAAAGTCAAAGAACTAGAACTTAAAATAGAAGACGAAGAAATTAGAATAAAAATACTGAATAATAAGCTCGACTTTCTGGAGACTAACAAAGCTATTGCCGGCAAAGAAGAGGCGATAAAGCCGGAAGCATTCAATGCATTGAATGCAATCTATGGCAGCAATATGGAGTCAATCAGCCTCGAAATTATGAAGAGACAAAGACTGATTAATGATTATAAGGAAGAAGTTAATCGTCTCAACACCCAGTTAAATTCAATGAATAATGAATCAACGCTCCCTTCCGGGACTATTATCGTAACTATCGAATCGTTACAAACAAAAAGTACCACAATACATTTTAACTACCTGGTCGATCATGCCGGATGGTACCCGAGCTATGATATCCGTTTCTCTGGCATAGAAAAACCCCTGACCATAACTTTTAAAGCTAATATTAAGCAGAACTCTGGCATTGACTGGAAAGATGTGCATTTGGTACTATCAACAGCAAAAACTAATATTTCTGCCGAGATTCCCGATTTAAATCCCTTTTATCTTCAGTTTTATTATCCTCAGTTAACGAGAGCTTATCAAAATAAAGTATCAGAAAACTCGGGTGCTCCGGGTTCAGAGTCAGAGATCCGGATCAGAGGTATGAGCTCTGTTAACAGCAACAGCCAACCCCTGTATGTTGTCGATGGTGTTCCCCAACAGGATATTTCATTATTAAATCCAAATGATGTTGAGAGTATCTCGGTTTTAAAAGACGCTTCAGCATCGGCTATTTATGGCTCAAGTGCCGGCAATGGTGTTGTGCTGGTGACTACAAAAAAAGAAAAGCAAGAGACGTCAATTCCGCTGACAATCACTTCAAAGCAGGAAACATTAAACGAGTACATTGTCGATGCGCCTCAAACAATTCTATCTACTGATAAAAACTTCATGGTAAGTTTCAGGGAAATTAAACTAAATGCTTTATACCAATACCAGTCTGTTCCTAAATTATCTGAAAATGTTTACCTGATTGGTATGATAAGCGACTGGTATAAAGCAGATCTTTTGAACGGAGAAGCTAATGTTTATCTTGAAAACTCATATGTAGGTAAGTCGCAGATCAATACTCAGCAATTTAATGATACGCTCGAACTTTCCTTTGGTATTGATAATAATATAAGTATCAAGCGAGAAAAAATTACCGAGCTTGCTGAAAGCCAATTAATAGGATCGAACAAAAAGGAAACATTGGCTTTTAAGATTACACTGAGAAATAACAAGACATATCCTGTATCAGTACAGATTATAGATCAAGTGCCGGTGACCACTACAAGAGATATTCAGATTGATATTCTTGAACTTTCAGGGGGAACATTGGATGAAGATACGGGCAGAGTCGAATGGAAACTTAATCTGAATCAAAACGAGATGAAAGAAATCATGTTGAAGTATTCAGTAAAATATCCTAAAGGGAAAAGAGTTATCTTGGAATAAAACAGGAAGAATCATGATTTTATTAAAGCAACCTATACGCTATGTTAATTGTCTTTAACTAAAATTTAAATCTATGAAATATACGTGGTTCAGAAGGATATTAAAAGGACTCAGTTTCACTTCGGTGCTGTTCGCCTTTCAGGCATGCTATGGAATGCCGCAGGATATGGATTCGGATGTACTGATCGAAGGACGGGTAAAATCATTAAGTACTGGTCTACCTATTCCAGGAATCAAAATATCTGTAGGGGGCTATCAATACGAATTGAGCGATAATAACGGCAATTTTTCTTTTTACACAATGGCTGCCAATACGTATATGCTGAAATTCGAAGATACCGACTTACTTCAGAATGGGTCTTACAAAGATAAAGATACGGTACTTACTGATATCGCCGATCAGGTATACCTTGATATTGCCCTGGAAGAAAATAAATGACAGACTTTTTAAGGAGAAGACTATTCCGCCAATTCAGAAAGGCTGAAACAACAATCCACGAGTTAAATTATCTTTTCTGGGAATGCACGTTGCGGTGCAACCTGAACTGCCTGCATTGCGGAAGCGACTGTTTAAAGGACAGTTCAATCAGGGATATGCCCTTGGCCGATTTTCTTTCGGCATGCGATACAATAACACATATACCCCCTGATTTTACGGTGGTTTTAACCGGAGGCGAGCCATTGTTACGAAAAGATATTGAACAATGCGGGCGGGAATTACGAAAGCGCGGAATGCACTGGGGCATGGTTACCAATGGCTATTTATACTCTGCGGAAAGACATAATGCCTTGCTGAATGCCGGAATGGGAGCGTTGACCATAAGTATCGACGGCCTTCCGGAAACACACAACTGGCTGCGAAATACAAAAAACAGTTTTACCCGGGTCGACAATGCTATAGGGCTTGCAGCAAGCTCTCCCAGGTTGAATTTCGATGTGGTTACCTGTGTAAACCAGCGTAATATTGATGAGTTACCGGTTCTCTATGAATACCTGAAAGAAAAAGGGGTAAAAGCCTGGCGGCTGTTTACCATTGTGCCGATCGGCAGGGCCAGAAACAATCCGGAACTGTTGCTTACCGACAGTCAGTTCAGGAAAATGCTTGATTTTATAAAGCAGCAACGGAAACTAAAAGGCGTGGATATAAAGTTCAGCTGTGAAGGGTACGTGGGAGATTATGAATTACAGGTACGCAGTATGTACTATTATTGCAGGGCAGGAATTAATATTGGGTCCATCCTGTGCGACGGATCGATTTCCGCTTGTCCGAATATAGACCGGTCCTTTGTGCAGGGAAATATATACAGGGATAATTTTTATGAAATCTGGCAGACAAAATTTTACCCTTTCAGGGACAGGAACTGGACAAAAACCGGACCATGCAAGAATTGCTTGGATTATAAGGATTGTATGGGAAATGGCCTGCACAACTGGCACGGTAATAAATCAACTGTGCTTGTGTGTCATAATGAGAAATTAGAACATTCAAAAAATGAAAGCCTGGACTATTTATAAAACAGTTGATCTGAGATCGGGAGAACCGCCTTTAAAAAGGGTTGAAATGCCCGTACCTGAAATACGCAAGGGTCAACTTTTGTTAAAAGTAAAAGTTTGCGGGATATGCCATACCGAATTAGATGAGATCGAAGGCCGTACACCCCCTCCGTTTTATCCTGTTATACCGGGTCACCAGGTAATTGGTATTGTAGAAAAAACCCTGGGTCAGAGAAAAGATATCGCTGTAGGCGATCGGGTGGGTGTTGCATGGATTTTTGACTCATGCGGAAAATGCTCATATTGCAATACAGGGCAGGAAAATCTTTGCCCCGATTTTAAAGCTACCGGAAGGGATGCTCACGGAGGGTATGCCGAATATATGGTTGTACCTGAAACAGCGGCGTTCAGGATACCGTCCATGTTTACCGATACCGAAGCAGCGCCGTTGCTGTGTGCCGGAGCCATTGGTTACCGGTCGTTACGGTTATGCAATATAACCAACGGTCAATGCCTTGGACTGATGGGATTTGGGGCCTCAGCGCACCTGGTGCTTAAAACTGTCCAATATCTGTATCCTGATTCATCCGTATATGCATTTGCCCGAAGTGCCGCAGAACGCGATTTTGCACTGGAATTAGGATGCAAATGGGCAGGCGATATACACGAGGCTCCCCCGGAAAAACCCGATTGTATCATCGACACTACGCCGGTATGGCGGCCTGTAGTACAATCGCTCGAATTCCTGAAACCTGGTGGGCGGCTTGTGATCAATGCCATTCGTAAAGAAAGCATCGATCAGACTGAGCTGCTGACGCTCAGTTATACAAAACATCTCTGGATGGAGAAGGAAATAAAAAGTGTGGCCAATATAACCCGGAAAGATGTGGAGGATTTTCTCGGAATTGCCGCGAAAATACCTATACGGGCAGCCATCGAGGAGTATACTTTTGACCTGGCAAATGAGGCAATTATGGATATAAAGAACCAACGGATCAGGGGAGCCAAAGTTCTTGTAATATAGAACAACCTATACTATTCTTCGCCCCGATTACAGTTATATTGGTAATTAGTATGCTGGTATCAGGCTGTGTGAGGCAACTACCGAACTGTATCCGGCTGCCCGAAGCAAATTTAATATTGTTTTTTCATGAACCGGGTTTACATGGCTGTTTGCCAATGCTATCACGATCGTCGATTCCCTGGAGTGAAACAGTGACCTCAACACCCTGTTGATCTCTGATTCAGTTAATGGCTTTACTATCGCCCCTGACCAATCGATATATTCATCGGTTTCAACTATTCTATCAAATTCTTTTGTTGCCCCGTTTAACAATTGTTCATCCCGGATAAACAATTCAGCAGCAAGCTGGCCGTACCCTGATGAGGTTATAAGAATCCGTTCCGGAGCATCTATGCCGGTATCCGGCATTATACAAAGATTGTAAAAGGGTGCTTCAGATATTGGCCCGTTTGAGATAGCGTGCTGAATAATAACAGAAATCTCTTCATTCTGCTCCGCCCGGATAGTTTTGCTTATTATTCCTGCGTGATCGGATGCGATACAATATTTATAACCATCCTGTGCCAATACAGCTATTTTCCAACTCCTATCATCGTGCATGCTGTGCGAATAATCTATGTTATTAATGGATAATATATAAATTTGCCTTTCTATTTGTGTAACAATATCAACCAATTTAATTGAGTCTGTTTATTGACTGTAATTCTTCAATTTTGTAACTTATATCAAGAAATTCATTGATCAAAAAGATGTCGACAAAAAAACTTTTCCCTTTAATATGCCTGGCGATAATCATGATTTTTACCGGGTGTACCGAGAAAGCAAAAGTAGGATTTCTGATGGATTTATCACAGACCGGCCGGTGGGTTAAGGATAAAGAGCTGTTTATTAAGCATGTTGAAGAATTAGGGGGAGAGGTCATTTTCAGGGCGTCGGAAGGAGATCCAGTGAAACAATTTGAATTAGCTAAAGAAATGCTCGCCGCTAAAATTAAAGTGTTGGTTGTAATCCCAACCGATATGAATGCTGCTGCCAATATCGTTAAGGCGTCACATCAGCATCGCGTTCCTGTAATTTCATATGACCGTATCATCAGGAATGCTCCCCTTGATTTCTATATATCATTTGATAATGTGCAGGTGGGCGAATTGCAGGCCGACTATATATCGACCGTTTGTCCGCGGGGCAACTATGCTATACTTGGCGGCGATGTGAGTGATAATAATGCCTTCCTGATACGCCAGGGGCAACTTAACATTATACAGCCACTGGTTGAACGGGGTGATATAAAGATCGTATTCGATCAATATGTTGACAGCTGGACCGCCGATGAAGGTTACCGACTCTATAAGGAATGTCTCAGTCAACATGTGCCTATCGATGCTATACTGGCGGCAAATGACCAGATTGCAGAGGGAGCGTTGCGTGCCATGAAGGAGGCAAATATTGATACGCTGCCTTTCATCAGTGGCCAGGATGCCGATGAAGAAGCATGCCGAAGAATTATTTCAGGGACACAAACCATGACTGTTTACAAGCCCATTGAAGCCATCGCCGCAAAAGCTGCTGAGATAGCCATACAGATGGTCAGGGAACAGCATATTCCATACACCGATCTTTCTGTGAACAACGGTCAAAAACAGGTGCCTGCTATTCTATTGCCAGCCATGACAGTAAATAAAGCCACTATCGATCTGACAGTAATTGCCGACGGATACCTGAAGGAATTTAATATGGATCGTAAAGAAACTTCTGAATAACATACGATTTGATTACTAGTTGTGAGGTTATTAGCTGTTGGCTCTTGGCTGTCTTCGCTCACCGAGCGCCTGCACCTTAGTCGGTTACGACGCTGATGCAAAGTTAACTGAAGGTGAATGGCTTTAGGCTCTTGGCTTTCTTTGCTCACCTAAGTTTTTACGAAGGTGAGTGGCTTTTGAGTGTGAGTGTGAGTTTGGAGCAAGAAGTATTATAAATCAAATCTCATCAACTAATCATCCAAACCATCTTTCTAATACCTTGCTACCAATGGCATTCTTCGGCCAAATCCGAATGCCTTGCTGCTTACCCGGAGGATCGGGGGAGACTGGAAACGCTTGTATTCGTTTATATTCACAAGCCTGATAGTCTTTTGTACAACCGACGGATCAAAACCCTCTGCAATTATTTCATCCGCCGATTTCTGATGTTCTATATAGCTAAACAGGATTTTATCCAGCACTGCATATTCGGGCAATGAATCGCTGTCCTTCTGGTTTGGACGCAATTCGGCCGACGGGGGTTTCAGGATTGTATTTTTGGGAATGATCTCTTTCTCTCGGTTAATGTATGCTGCCAGCTGGTATACTTCGGTTTTATAGACATCGCCCAATACCGATAAAGCCCCGTTGAGATCGCCATAAAGTGTTCCGTAACCAACGGCTATTTCGCTCTTATTGGAAGTATTCAGCAACAGGTTACCAAACTTATTCGAAACAGCCATTAGCAGGGCACCCCGTATCCTGGCCTGTATATTCTCCTCTGTGACATTTTCAGGATGCCTGTTAAATAATGGTTTTAAGCCGAGCAGGTACCGATCGTAAATATCCGTAATGGAAAGAATATCATAGTGTACGCCAAGATTATCAGCCAATAATTGTGCATCGGTAACCGAATGTTCAGAAGAATAACGGGAAGGCATAAGCAGCACCCTTATATTCTCTGCCCCCAGCGCATGGGTGGCGATAGCCAGCGTAACGGCCGAATCAATACCACCTGAAAGTCCCAATATTGCTGTCTTAAAGTTGGTTTTTTTGAAATAATCATGAATTCCCAACACGAGGGCATCATAGATAATTTCAACAGGATTGTTGTTTGAATTGTTATATTTATAAATCTTGGCACTATTGATACTATCCAGGTCAAAACACAAGAAATCCTCCTTAAAACTGGCCAGCCGTTCAACTGTTTGTCCCGAAGCATTCAACACCCTGGACACTCCGTCGAATATCAGTTCGGCCTGAGCGCCCACCTGGTTCACATAGATAATAGGAAGCCTATAGGTCCCTGCAATATCTGAAAGTATTGATGATTTTATAGTTTCATGATTATGTGCAAACGGAGAAGCTGCAATATTGATAATTACATCACATCCTAATGCAGCTAGTCTCTCGACAGGATTGACAGTATACATCCTGTTTTTACCGAAGTTGGTAAGCAACGGCTGTTCGAACCAGAGATCTTCGCATATTGTTAAAGCAATTCTTTTGCCCTTGTACGTGACAATATTGAACACCTCGGAAGGTTGAAAATGCCTGTATTCATCAAAAATATCGTAAGTAGGCAGGAGGGCCTTATGCGCTATATGTTCTATTTTTCCTCCTACTAAAAAAAGCGCAGAATTAAAAAGATTCTTACCTAACGAACCTTTATTTATTGTGGGCGCTCCCAGAATTACGGCAATACCTGCAGAATAAGGCAGAATAGTTTCGACTGCTTTGTTGCATTTCTGAATGAATGCTTTTTGCTCAAGCAGGTCGAGAGGCGGATATCCGCAAACTGATAGTTCACTGAAAACTACCAGATCGGCATCCTGTGATTTGGCTTTCTGAATTGCATCGATAATACGGCGTGTATTATCTTCAAAGGCACCGATGGTGTAATTCAGTTGTGCCAGCGCTATTTTCATGCTTCCCTGCTCTTAAAACATAACACCAATACGTATGGAAAGAACGCGGGAAAATATTTTTGCATTCGAATTGCTGGTGACATCAATGAATCCATTATTGTAGAAGATACCGAAAAGAATAGCAGTATCCTTACTGACGCCGTATTCTGCCCCTGCCCCGAAATAATAGGCTACATTATACAGGTTTATCTCATCACTGATATTGCTCTTATCGAGGCTTTCATCGCTGCTGCTTGCACGCGCTTTTATATTGAATTGGTTTGTAAAACCAAGCTGGGCAAAGTAGGAAAAATATCCTATTTCGTTCGATTTAAGTTTTAGTCCAAGCGGCACTGTAATATAATTCAGCCTGTAGGTGACTGTTGTTCCGGCGGGCAGTGTATCAGTTTCGTCGAAGACCGATAT
Organism: uncultured Bacteroidales bacterium; assembly: GCA_964634105.1. GTDB lineage: Bacteria > Bacteroidota > Bacteroidia > Bacteroidales > UBA10428 > UBA10428. The sequence goes on from CAZWIU010000016.1 coordinate 30,894, forward strand.
CAACGATTCATTGGCAAAATTGACTTTCCCTCCCTGGTTACCTAAGGAGATCCCTGTCTGAATGGCATAATTTTTCTGAAAATATTTATCAATTGCCAGGCCTCCGTTTACACCTACGATCATTCCGTCGCCACTTACATCGCGTGTATCTGAACTAAGCCAGGCAAATTGCGGATCGACAAACACACCAAATTTTACTCCCTGACCCGAAGTAAGCACAGTGAGCAGGCATAGAATATTCAGGATAACTAATTTTTTCATAGATCTTATTTTTAATAACCGTTTTTTTTAATTATGGAATATTCAGGTTAAGTGTAATTTTCAATATAAAGATAATTCAATCGGTCAGAAAAACACATGTACAAGTTTTTTAGTCTCAAAAAACGATTCGTTAAAAAAGGTATCAAGTCCCACAATCCTGTAATTGAAAGGAATATTTAACTCCTCCTTTAAGTCGCCGCCTTTAAGTGCGAGAATTCCATTCGGTAGTATGTTTTTCGAATTCCTCGACAACAGGTGAGTCGTCCAGTTTATAAATTCCGGAAGAGAGGTAACCGCCCTGCAGACAATAAAATCATAACTTCCCATCATATCTTCCACCCGGCTACATAAAGTTGTGCAATTATCAAGCTGAAGCTCCCGGCATATCGATTCAACAACACTTATTTTTTTACGGATCGAATCGACCAGCATAAATTTTGTATCGGGGAACATAATGGCCAGCGGAATGCCCGGAAAACCTCCTCCGGTACCCACATCAAGTACATGGGTTCCTTTTCTGAACTCAATATACCTGGCTATAGCGAGGGAGTGTAAAACATGCCTCAGATATAACTGGCCGATATCTTTCCGTGAAATAACATTGATCTTTTTATTCCACTGTACATACAATTCTTCAAGTCTGAAGTAACGGTCTTTTTGGATACTTGTAAGGGAAGGAAAATACTTTTCAATAATTTCCATCAGATAGCTTTACTGGTGTTTTTAAGAATATTGAAAAGTAATTCGCGGGCCCGGAAAAGTTGTGCTTTTACAGTACCAATAGGTAATTCAAGTTCTTCGGCAATCTCTTCGTAGGAATATTCATTGAAGTACCTGAGTTCAATCAGTTTCCTGTAACGGGGTTTTAATTTTGAAACCAGATCGCGCATCATTTTTATCTTCTGATCCTTAATCATTTCTTCTTCGGGATCGAGAATAGAGGCCTGAATATCGGGAGTGGATTTATCGGGATCGTCGTCATTCTGATCGAGTGAAACAGTAGTGGCTTTTCGTTTGCGGATAAAATCGATACAGTTGTTGGTGGCAATTTTAAAAAGCCAGGTACTGAAAGCATAGTTGGGTGTATATTGCTGAATATTCTTGAAAGCCTTTCCAAAAGCTTCGATAGTAAGGTCCTCTGCATCACTGGCATTATTAACCATTTTGAGCAGCATATAGTAAATTGCATCGCGATACCTTCCCATCAGTTCGGCATAAGCTTTCTGATCCCCTTTTGTCGCCTGCTGAACAAGTACAAAATCACGCTGCGCTTTTTCTGAAAGATTGGTTCCTATTTCCATCTTGACTTTTTTCTTCCGAATTTACCGGACAGATATATATTAAAATTAATAAACAAAGATATCAGGTCAAAGATAATTACCCATAAAAGTAACCTTTGTTCCCTAAATCGCTGCATAGTAAGCTTGATTATTACCAGTTGAGTTACCATTCTGATACCGAAAACCGATAATACCACAATGGTGAACAAATTAAGACCGATTAAGAGACAAAAAGTAACATAAAAAACAAAACGAGTCAGGGGCTCAAGTCCCAGCCAGAATATATGATTTGATTTGTATCTGTCGGCGGTAGAGATGTGACGTTTTTTCTGTGTTTTCCAGTCAAACCAGGTATTCTTCGGAACGGATATAGTATAGCTCTCGGGGTGAAATTCCACTGCCACATTCTGTTTGGTTGCTGTTTCATTAACAAAGAGATCATCGTCGCCCGACTGGAGTCCGTAATGAGAGGCGAATCCTTTATTCTCAAAGAACAACGATTTCCTGTATGCCAGGTTTCTTCCAACTCCCATATAAGGCATTCGGGCGAGGGCAAAGCTTATATACTGCATAGCAATAATAAGGGTATCGTAACGGATGTAGGCATTAAGAAACCCTTTACGTTTTTCATACTTGCCAATACCCAACACAATATCCGTTTTGTCATTGAAATTTTCCTGCAATCGTTTAAGCCATTTTCTTGAAACGGGCTTACAGTCAGCATCCGTAAATACCAGCCACTCATTTTTGGCTGCTTTGATCCCGACTGTCACAGCCAGCTTCTTTCCGTGAGTGAATTTATTATCGGGATTAATGTTGGTAACTTTAAGATGGCTATATTTTTTTAACAATATTCCCAGTACATTTTCGGTTTCATCAGAAGAACAATCGTTAACGACAACTACTTCAAAATCATCATGCTCCTGCTCCAGGATCTCCGGCAGATTATTACGAAGGTTTTCTGCTTCATTACGGGCGCATATTATAACTGAGATGGGATGTTTTTTCATATTCGGGGCTCTCTTATAGGAAGCAACCCTGATATAAAGAACATAGTAATAAAGAAGTTGCACAATAGATACTACAACAAACAACCCCAGCAGTGAGAATTTTATATATTCGATATACTGTGCAGAAAAAAACAAGTTGAATTTTTTTTATTGTGACCTCCAAAGGTATCTCAACAGATAAATTTTGCAAACACAGCAAGTTTTTATTTTTTCACAATATCTATCTTTGGGATGAAATTATTCAGTATGTTCTTTTCTATCGAGCAGAAAGACATAAATTCAAACGCGCGTGTTGGAAGAATCCATACGGATCACGGCGATATCGTAACTCCTGTGTTTATGCCGGTGGGTACTGCCGGTACCGTAAAAGGTGTACATCAGCGTGAATTAATAGAGGATATAAGGGCACAGATAATTCTCGGCAACACCTACCACCTTTATCTTCGGCCCGGAATCGAACAGATATACATGGCCAAAGGCATCCATCGCTTTATGCATTGGGACCTGCCTATACTCACTGATAGTGGCGGTTACCAGGTTTTTTCACTGGCCGACAACAGGAAGCTGAAGGAAGAAGGAGCTCATTTCAGTTCTCATATAGATGGTTCGAAACATCTCTTCACGCCTGAAAACATTGTGGATATACAGCGTAAAATAGGTGCCGATTTTATTATGGCATTCGATGAATGCACTCCCTATCCTTGTGAATACAAAGAGGCAGAAAAATCGATGGAACTGACACACCGGTGGCTGAAACGGGGGCTGGAACAATTTCATAAAACACAACCCATTTACGGGCATCAGCAATTTTTTTTCCCGATAATACAGGGAAGTACATATGCCGACTTACGGAAACGTTCAGCCGAAACCGTGGCCTCATTAAACCTGGAAGCTAATGCTATCGGAGGTTTATCGGTTGGAGAACCGATCGACGAAATGTATGCCATGATCGATCTGGTAACCGGAATAATCCCTGTCGATAAACCACGCTACCTGATGGGTGTAGGTACGCCGGTTAATTTGCTTGAATGTATCGCCATGGGAATAGATATGTTCGATTGTGTTATGCCAACACGGAATGGCCGGAACGGAATGTTATTTACCAGCCGTGGCATCATCAATATAAAGAACCAGAAATGGAGTGGTGATTTCTCACCTATTGATCCGGATGGAACCTCGTATGTTGATAAATATTATTCAAAAGCCTACCTTAGGCACCTGGTAACATCAAATGAGATACTGGGAGCACAAATAGCCAGTATCCATAATCTGAGGTTTTACATGTGGCTCATGGAGGAAGCACGCAATAAGATCAGGGCAGGTGAGTTCTCGATATGGAAACAGAAAATGATTAACATTCTTTCAGAACGTTTATGAAATCGATCAAGATACTTGATTCATATATCATTAAGAAGTTCCTGGGCTCATATTTTGGCGCCATCATTCTTATTATTCTGATTGCTGTCATTTTTGACTTCTCTGAAAAAGTCGATGATTTCCTTGAAAATAATGCGCCCTTCAGGAGTATCATTTTTGAGTATTACATGAATTTCATTCCGTATTTTGCTGTACTATTTGCTCCATTATTCACCTTCATTTCGGTAATATTCTTTACATCGCGTATGGCCTATAATACGGAGATAATAGCTATATTAAGCAGTGGCGTAAGCTTTCCCAGGTTATTGCGCCCTTACATGATAGCAGCAACAGTTATTGTGTTATTCAATTTCATCATGGGCAATTATATTATTCCGCATGCCAACCAACGAAGGTTTATTTTCGAAGAACAATACTACCATAAGGTTCCAAAAGGATTTCGGGGAAAGAATGTCCATAAACAAATAGAACCTGGAATTTATGTTTATCTTGAAACGTATAACGCACGTAATAATACAGGCCGTAGGTTTTCCCTGGAAAAATTCGAGAAAGGGCAATTAGTTTCAAAACTTATCTCGCAGGAGATCAGTTGGGACAGTACAAAAAATTGTTGGAATATACATGATTATTATATCCGTGACTACATTGATCAAAAGCAGCTTATCCGTCAGGGTAAAAGTCTGGATACTGTGCTGAAACTTCAACCAAAAGAATTCAGTATGCGCGACAATGAGGTAGAAGCGATGAATCTTGGAGAGCTTAACAGGTTCATCTCGAATCAGCAACTTCAGGGTTCGACGAAGGTAAGCTGGCTCCTTGTTGAAAGGAATAAACGTTTTTCATTCCCGTTTTCAACATTCATCCTGACCCTGATCGGTGTGTCGGTCTCATCGCGTAAAGTAAAGGGAGGCATAGGGATGCATATCGGTATTGGGTTGGTTGTCAGTTTCTCCTATATCTTCTTTTTGCAGTTCTCTACACAATATGCTGTAAGCGGTGCTATGAGTCCCTTTGCAGCAACCTGGCTGCCAAATGTGCTCTTTGCATTTGTCGCATTTTTGCTTTACAGGCTTGCCCCTAAATAAGCCGGCCTGGCATGATCGCTTTTAATGATGATGATCAGCTAACTGATAATGAATATGCTAGGATAAAATCCATAAAAACGTTGTTAAGTTGCAATCGATTTATTAACCTTGTACCCCTTTTCAGGTATTATAGTAACCTGAAAAAAAATCCTAATCTAAAATAAAACATATGCCATATAATCGAAAAATTGAAGAACTCAAGAAAAGACGTGAAGAAGTTCAAATGGGCGGTGGTGAAGCGGCCATAGAAAAGCATAAGGCGATGGGCAAAATGACTGCCCGTGAACGAATTATTGCATTGCTCGATAACGACTCTTTCACTGAGTACGATCTGTTTGTTGAACACGAAGCACGGGACTTCGACATGGATAAAAAAGTGCTTCATGGCGATGGAGTAATAATAGGAACGGGTACAATGGATGGTGATCCGGTCTGCATTTTTGCCCAGGATTTTACCGTGGCCGGTGGCTCTCTTGGGATGATGCATGCACGGAAGATCACAAAAATAATGGATCACGCTCTCAAGATGAGAGTTCCCCTGATAGGAATAAACGATTCGGGCGGTGCCCGGATCCAGGAAGGCGTTAATTCCCTCGCCGGTTACGGAGAGATATTTTTCCGTAATACGTTATCGTCGGGAGTTATTCCCCAAATCTCTGTGATTTTGGGCCCTTGTGCAGGCGGGGCAGTTTATTCTCCTGCGCTTACCGATTTTGTATTTGTCGTTGACAATATTTCCAAGATGTTTATCACCGGGCCGGAAGTGATCAAAACTGTACTTGGAGAAGAGATATCTATGGAAGACCTGGGCGGTGCAAGAGTTCATAGTGAAATAACGGGGAATGCTCACTTTTTTGCAGAAAGTGAAGCTGAATGCTTCGAACAGATTAAAAAGCTGGTCTCCTTTATTCCACGGTCGAATGATAGTATCGCAAAAAGAAAAGATCCTGTTAACCCGAAGAAAAAGTATGACATTGATACCATTGTTCCGGTCGATCCAAAACTCCCCTATGATGTGCGCGATGTTGTCAGGGCTATTGTCGATGATTCCGATTTTCTTGAGATCCAGGAATTATGGGCGCGTAATATGGTCATCGGTTTTGGCCGTCTGAACGGAATGCCTTGTGGTTTTGTATGTAACCAGCCCCTGGTTCTTGCCGGAGTTCTGGATGTAGATTCCTCCGATAAAGCAGCCCGTTTTATCAGGTATTGCGATGCGTTCAATATACCCATTGTCACCCTTGTTGATCTTCCGGGTTATCTTCCGGGAATCGACCAGGAACATGCAGGAGTCATCCGCCATGGAGCAAAAGTTCTATATGCCTATAGCGAAGCCACTGTTCCTAAACTGACTGTTATACTTCGTAAAGCATATGGGGGAGGATATATAGCTATGGGATCGCGACATCTTCGGTCCGATTTTGTTTTTGCATGGCCTGGCGCTGAGATAGCAGTTATGGGACCGGAAGGAGCTGCCAATATCATTTTCCGAAAAGAGATCACAACAGCTGATAATCCAGAAGAAATGAGGAAAAAGAAGGTTGAGGAGTACAAAGAGAAATTTGCGAACCCTTATGTGGCAGCCGCTAAAGGATATGTTGATTCTGTGATAGAGCCGGCTGAAACACGTAAATTACTGATCCATGCAATTGAGGTAGCAAAAAATAAATCGATCAGCGGTCCAAGAAAGAAACACGGAGTACCACCATTTTAATCTGAGACTATGGAAAAGAAATCACTGAAAATAAGTAAATCGACCACCAAAGAGCTTAACAATCAGGAAAGTATTACAAGTCTGCAAACAACAAAAATGGATTATAAAACACTAATAGTACAGGGGGAGAAATATACGACTACCTATACCCGAAAGTACGAAAATCGCCAATCATGGCACCGACCTGACCCAAAACATGTGCTTTCATATATTCCAGGTACCATCGAGGAGGTTTTCGTTAAAGAGGGCAGCCGTGTTAAAAAAGGCGATAAATTATTACTGCTTGAAGCCATGAAAATGATGAATATCATCGAAGTACCCATGGACGGGAAGGTTGGTAAGATATATGTAAAACCAGGCGATAAAATACCGAAGGGTTTTTTAATGGTAGAATTTGAATAAGAGTTCCTATTTCAAGAAAAAGACTACGGAAAAATGCTGGTTTTTTTACATCCTCTGAGTTAGAAAAAGTACCTTTACGAATAACGCAAAGCCCCAATAGCGTTACTATTCTTTTAAGAATTTGGTGGTTTGTCATTCTTACCGGTTCAAATGCTTATTTTTTTAGTGATCTGATAGTGAATTAGAAAATATTTTATTTTCTTTATAGTCAGAAAATCCCCAACCCCTCTATTTATTTTCATGATGAAAAGAGTATTACTTTCCTTATTCATTGTGTTTTCTTTACCTGCCATTGCGAGCGATTTTCGTTTTGGTATATCCGGTGGGGTTAATCTGGGGGGAATTAAAACAGATTGGAAATATATCGAAGAACCTGATGTCTTTCCCAGGTTTGGATATACTTTCGGATTAGGTTCAGAAATCCGGATCCAAAAACACATTTCCCTCCTTGCCGATTTGAATCTAGTTTCAAAAAATTATGCTTACGATCCGGTATATTACGGTTATGGAACAGAAGGATTCGACAGGTATAGTTTTCTATATCTTGATTTGCCGTTACGCCTGAGTTATACCATTGATAATATAAGAGCTTTTGCCGGCCCGTTTATTGATTATTGCATTTCAGGCAGCAACAGGTATAGCCTGGCATATGCCGATAGTACATTCGAAGAAGGTAATAAATCAATAAAAGCAGCGCGAGAATTTGATACAAATGAAATTCATAGTGAAAGACTTGCTGTTAACCGGTTCGATGGTGGTTTAATCGTTGGTGTAGGATACAATAACGGATGTTACAGTATTGACCTGAGTTATTCGTTGGGTTTGTTAAATATTTATCCAAATCTTTATGGAGGAGAAAGCGCTATTAACAATATTACCAAGACAAGGGTCTTTACATTAAATCTCTTTTTCTATTTATAAAATTCTTCCCAATAATTATTCATCGTTGCTTTTTGTCTCTAATGGTTTAAGCCCTGTTTATTATCTTACACTTTAAGACAGTGCAATTATCAAAAGATAATAAATCAAGACTTGAATCATCCTTCCTGAAAATTCCATATACCGTAGATCCGCTTCCCGACATAGTAGAATAGACTGCCCCTGCCCCGATCATTTTCTGCTTTAGCAGACCAATAACAGGGTATCTCTTAAATATAGAAGCTTCAAAATCGTTCATTATAGTATCCTGCCAGGCCTCAACTGGCAAAGCAATCATCTCCCGCAGCGATGTCAGGGGAGCCGCAGGAGTTATACCTGCATAAGCTTCGTGTGTTCCGATATGGATGCCCGGGTTAACCATCAATACTTCATACTCCGAAAGCTTAATCTCTAAAGGTTCCAGTATTTCACCGCGTCCTGTTCCTATTGCGGGAGCATTCTTGATAAAAAACGCACAATCGCTTCCTAATTCCGATGCATACGATTCAAGTTCTTCATTATTACATCCGCATGAAAAATAATCGTTTAATGCTTTCAGCATGAAGGCCGCGTCTGCCGAACCACCGCCAAGTCCGGCCCCGATAGGAATAATTTTATGGAGATGAGCATGTACAGGTGGTATAGAATAAAGTTTGTTCAATATTTTCCAGGCTTTTAGTATAAGGTTATCCTCAGGATTTCCTACAACAGGAATCCCGGTAACATCAAGCGATGGTTTAACGCTATTCGTTTCAACAAATTCCAGCAGATCGCAGAGATCAACAGGAAGGAATATTGTCTCTATTGAATGATACCCATCCTTTCTTTTTTCAATGACCCGAAGGCCCAGGTTTATTTTAGCATTTGGAAAAATGATCATGAACAGTCCGGTTTTCTGCAAATGTAAAAATGCAACAGCCAAGGTATTAAAAGCTCTCCAGAACTTATTAACAAGGAACCGCTTTTTAACCGGAAAACATGTTTATAATAAACTGCCCTTTTTAAAATAGTTCAACCTCCCATATCGTATTTTTATACAGGAAAACAAGCCTTTTTTAACCTGAAATTAAACCTTATCTGCTATGGCACAGAAGCGTACCACTGCTTCCAATCTTATCCCTGTAAACCTTGAACAGGGCAAATTACCTCCCCAAGCGCTAGAACTTGAAGAGGCTGTTCTTGGGGCCATCATGATTGAAAAAGACGCGATTATTGAAGTAATCGATATATTAAAACCCGAAAGCTTTTACAAAGATGAACATCAGAAGATTTTCGCGGCTATTATGAATCTTTTTGCCACAGAAAAAGCTATTGATATCCTGACAGTCCCTGAAGAATTAAGGAAACAGAATCATCTTGAAGAAGTAGGCGGAATTGCTTATATCACTCAACTTACAAGCAGGGTGGCATCGGCAGCACATATCGAATATCATGCCCGCATTGTTCAACAGAAGTTTATCCAGCGGGAGTTGATACGTGTAGCAACACAGATCCAGAACCAGGCATTCGATGATGCTGTCGATGTAGACGATCTGCTCGATTTCAGCGAGAGTCAGCTTTTTAATGTTGCTCAGGGACACATCAAGAAGGAAGCTGCTCCCATGAGCATGCTTGTTAAAGATGCCATAAATCTGATACAGGAAGCTTCCAAGCGTGACGATAACCTGAGCGGCGTCCCCTCGGGGTATACAAAAATTGACCGCCTTACCAGCGGGTGGCAAAAATCTGACCTGATTATCATTGCAGCGCGTCCTTCTATGGGCAAGACTGCCTTTATCCTTTCCATGACGCGTAACATGGCTGTTGATCATAAAAAATCAGTAGCTATCTTCAGCCTTGAAATGTCGTCGATTCAGCTCGTCAACAGGCTTATTACTGCCGAAGCTGAAATTACATCCGATAAAATCAGGGTCGGAAATCTTTCGGACACGGAATGGGAACGATTAGACTACAGGATAAAACGACTCGAAGATGCCAAAATATTTATTGACGATACACCGGCCATTTCGATCTTTGAATTACGTGCTAAATGCCGCCGGCTAAAGCGTCAACATGATATCGACATTATTATTATTGACTATCTGCAACTGATGAGTGGAACACCCGAAACGAAAGGAAATCGGGAGCAGGAAGTAAGTAATATTTCAAGAGCGCTGAAAAGCATTGCCAAGGAGTTGGACACTCCGGTAATAGCGCTGTCGCAATTAAACCGTTCAGTCGAGATACGTACAGGCAGTAAAAGGCCTCAGCTATCGGACCTGAGGGAATCAGGAGCAATTGAACAGGATGCCGATATGGTCATGTTCATACACAGGCCCGAAAAATATGGCATCCTTCAGGATGACGAAGGAAATTCCCTGAAAGGAGTTGCCGAAATTATACTGGCAAAGCACCGTAATGGCGCCCTGGGTGATGTCCCGCTAAAATTTGTCAGCGAATTTGCAAAATTTGTCGAGATGGAAGATGACTACTTTGGTCCGATCGATATGGACGAGGGACCGACTGAACGTGCAACCGCCGTTACCTTCGGCTCAAAGATGAATCGTAGCAACTTCGACGACTTATCAAATAACGACGACCTGTTGAGGAATGCAGATTTTTCGGAAGAAGTACCTTTCTGACACACTCTTACCATAACGAAGTAACGATAATACTGAACAGCATATGTTGTGGTACGGCATGCCATGCCACAACGTTATTCTATACTTACGTAACGAATAGTAGATATCTCTAAAGTATGTCCTGGTTTATGAAGTATTTCTTTGCCTCTTCAACAGAAGATAGAAAAAGAATTTTTCCTCCCTTATTGCTCTCAAAAATAAAATCCCTCAGACTTTTCGAAGGGTACTTCTTAAAGTCGCCAATAATGGCAAGTTTCATCCTGTAATTTGAGAACTTCTGCAATATTTCTCCTGCCATTCCCGAACGCAGGTCAAAAAATTCAGGGCACAGTTGGTGTTCAAAAAGAATCAGGGTATCAGCGCCCAGGTATTGAGCGTTGGCCATTATATCCAGGGCATCCTGAACTTCTCTGATAACAATTTCTTCCGATTGAACTTCTGCAAACGGACCATGCTCTTGACCATGTATTAAAAGATTCATATTCATAATGGAAATTATCACTACGAAAATAGCAGGTATTCCCGACTTTTAAAGAATATTTTTCAATTCAAGCAAATCGGATATCTGGTAAGTTGGTTTACACACCGGTGTTATCTGCTGAGGATTGAAAAAAACCTGGTCGATATTTGCATTCCTGGCCCCACAGATATCGATGTTTTCATCATCGCCCACTACAAGCGATTGTGCTTTTCTCGCATTCTCTGATTTGACAACATAATCGAATATACCGGCTTTCGGTTTTGCATAGCCTATACGATCGGAAGTAAAAAGCTTGATAAAATATCTCGATATACCCGAGTTTATCATCTTGGTCATCTGAATATCATAAAACCCGTTCGATAGAATATACAACCTATACTTCCCGTATAAGTATTCCAGAATTTCCTTTGTATTTGGGATCAGTGCCCCTTTCAACGGACAACGATTCAGATAATAGCTGCTCAGTTTGTTTGTCACATCATCATTCTCAAGTCCATATCGTGTAAGCAACAGCCGAAATCGTTCCAGCCGGAGGGTATACTTTTTAATTTTTCCCTTCCTGTAGTCGCCCCACAGGTATTCATTAATCTCGTGAAAAGAATTTATAAAGCCGGCAGTATCAGTAACACGATCGCCGAGTGAAAACTTATCGATGATCTCCAGGAGGGTATCTGATGAGTTTTTATTAAAGTCCCATAGTGTACGATCCAGGTCAAAAAAGATATGTGTATAGGGGTTCATAACAATTAATCGCGGCAAAACTAACCATTTTTTTATGAATTGTCGTGTGGTGAAATTCGCTTCCTATTAAGCTTCTTAATAATGATTACATTTCATTAGATAACAGAAAATGAATATACATGTTCATAGGAAAACTATGTTGGCTCCTTTCATTATATGCTATGTGAGCAGTAATCCCGGAATTATGAAATTTGTTATTAACTTGATAACTTACAATCCATTGAATGCGTATACCTTAATACTTTCATTCATCGATCAGATAATGTTTTCTACCAAACCTATAAAATCATGAAAGGAAAACCATCACCACTAGTGCATAATTTCGATATCAACAACGGATCTTCTTTTATTATTCCGTTGCTCCTCCTGCTCATTATTGTTAATTCATCATTGATTGCACAATCTCAAAAAAGGTTGTATTCAGCCGATCCGGCATTCCAGGGAATAATACAGGCCCCAGAAGCGGGGAATGACATAAAAAATCCGGTGGCAGCCTTCGCCCTTACCGGGAAAGTTATGGGCACTGCAGCGGTAACAAATCCGATGATTGATTCGGAAGAATCTGGCACGTTTGAACTGGGATGCGAATTCACTATCCCGTTCCCAATAACAATAACTGAGCTGGGACTTTATGATATTGGTGCAGACGGTATTACAGATCCTACCCAGGTAACGATCTGGAATACTACGGAGCATGTTCAACTTGTTACCGTGGAAATTCCTGCAGGTACAGAAGCGGCTCTCATCAATGGATTCCGGTATGTCGATGTGCAGGACACTCGCCTGCAGGCAGGAACGTATATTATGTCGGCCTATGTAAGAAGTGAAGGATATGGGAAGGATGACGGAATCACTGCCCTGACCGGTGATGGCATTAGGTTGAATGCCGGTGTTTACAGCCTGGCGCATGAATATCCTGCGAATTATAATTATTCATACGGTTTTTTTGGCGCCAACTTTCTTTATGTACCGGAGAAATCGACCGTGATTGATCTAGGAACATCTGAAGATTATGTTGGAAGCTGGGAGCTAGGATGTGCCTTTACTGTTATCAGTCCCATACTGGTAACTAACCTGGGCACATACGATATGGACGATGATGGCCTCAGAGCTGAGACCCCGGCAACTATATGGAGACAAGCTGATCAATCAGTAGTAGTAACAGCCAACATACCTGCCGACAGCACGTTTACTTTAATAAACCATTTCAGGTATGTGCCTGTTGATCCAGTCTATCTTGAACCAGGCCAATATCGTATGTCGTCGTACTTTGAAAACGATGGTTTTGCTTACAACTCTTCGGGAGATGTAATTTCTTCAACAGAAATATCAATAACTGCTGGAGTTTATACAAGTACACATGGTTATCCTTTAAATGTATCTTCCTACACGTATTTCGGCCCGAACTTCCTGTTCACTATCCCGCTGGCAGGAGTAAATAATCCTAATGTAACAAACAGTAGCTCCGATACCTACGAACTGGGTATTGAATTCCAGGTTAATGAGCCTATCACGATTACTGAATTGGGCAGCTTCGACCGGTATAATGACGGATTGACTGTGGAAACTATTGTAACCTTATGGAATACAAGCAATTATTCAGTGATACTTTGTGATACTATACCGAGTGGTACAACAGCTCCCCTGGTAAACGGTTTTCGCTATGTCGATATTCCTGATTACAGGCTGGAACCGGGAAATTATCGTATCTCGTCCTATTTTTCTGGAGGTGAATATGGGTGGTCCACTACTTCAACTTCAATACCTGAAATTTCGCTGATCCGTGGAGTATATTCTTTAACACATGGCTATCCTTCAACCAATGGCAGTGCTTTTTACTATGGGCCTAATTTTCTGATCAGGCCTTCATGCGCTATTGCAGACCGGCCTGTAATTGACGGCTCACATTTGCTCTGCCCGGGCGATTCGGCCTTATTAACAATTGCATCCGGCAACCTGAATAGCTCGTCGCAGTGGCAATGGTACTCTTCAAGCTGTGGTGGAACAATGCGGGGGAACAATGATTCACTATTAGTAAAACCTTCCGTTACCACAACCTATTTTCTGCAGGGAATCGGTAACTGTATTGATAACGGGCCATGCGGCGAGTTTACAGTGGAAATACATGATACGGTATTGGTAACGCGCGATCATCAAACACTGACAGCCAATATTGCCGGAGCTGAATATCAATGGATCGATTGCGATAATGGATATACTCCGGTAGCCGGAGCAACAGGTCAGAGCTATACTGCCGAAGCTGAAGGTGAGTATGCAGTTATGGTAACCCTGGGGGACTGTATGCTCGAATCGGAATGTAAACATGTTACAGTGGTCGGGGTTTCTTCTTATTTAACCGAAGAGGATATAAGGGTTTATCCGAATCCTGCTCATGACCTTATTGAAATTGATATGCCGGAAGTACCCGGTCCATTTACCCTCGAGGTAATAAATATGCAGGGACAGAAAATTATCAGCAGAGTATACAATGCAACTCCTCATCTTCAGATTGGCCTTACAGGTCTCGACCCTGGTATGTACATAGTCAGGATAAAGACTTCCGACCGCTCTGTAGTAACTAAAATATTTAAAGAGTAGCTTGTTTTTTCTTACTGAAATAGTATTATTTTTGCAACCTCCGGTGTAAAAACCGGCTCCGTGTCCTAGAAAACCACGTAAAAAACTAGTATATGAAAAAACTTCTCATTTTTTTATTTTTCCCTTTACAGGTTGCAGTAATCGCACAAAACATTCAGCTGCATTACGATGTTGGCAGGCAGAAAGACGGCACTAAACGCAACTATTTCGTAGGTACATTCGAACTCTTCAAACCCGACAGTCTCGGTTATACCTTTCTCTTCACCGATTTCGAATTTAATTCACCCGATAACCCCCGGGGTGTCTCGTCAGGATATTTTGAAATTTCGCGTGATCTGTATTTGCCATGGTTTCATAAAAACAGGTTTGAAGACAACCTGGGAATTCATGTCGAATATAACGATGGCAATATTATATACCAGGCAAATGACTCGGTGGTTCTTGGTGAGAACCTTCACAGTTCATGGCTTGCAGGACTGGAATATTCATTTGGCCTTGGCAATCTCTCCATTAATGCAATGGCATTATACAAATATACACGGGGCTCTGTGGCCCCCGATTTCCAATGGACCATCGTATGGTTCTATCCTCTTTTCAACTATAAATTGTCCCTAACAGGCTATGCCGACCTGTGGACACAGGATAATTTCTTCGATGAAGGAGGAAAAAAGCTGGTTGTTTTTTACAGTGAGCCTCAGCTCTGGTATAATGTTTACAGGCATCTCTCTATAGGTAGCGAATGTAAGATATCCAAGAATTTTGTTTACGGAAGTTCGCGCCTTGAAATATTTCCAACCCTTGGGGTAAAGTGGGAATTTTAGCATCGGCAGAAATTGGCAGAACAGCTGTTTTATGTATTTTTGCCTATCTATGGCAAATTTCAGATCTGTCTTCTCTAAGGAAGCCTTTGAGGTAGTTAAAGTACGTGATTTCAGGCTATTCCTTTTTTATCGCTTTTTTATTACTTCAGCCACCCTGATGCAATCGGTTATTGTCGGCTGGCAGTTGTATGACCTGACAAAAAATGTGCTGGCGCTGGGTATGATCGGGTTGGCTGAGGTAATTCCACAAGTCAGTATAGCCTTGTTTGCCGGTCATTTCGTCGACTTATACGACCGAAAGAAAATTATCGCTACCACCACCCTGCTTCTGCTCATCGGATCCGGCATTTTAGTTGCTTATAGTATTCCTTCACTGAATGCATATACTCTTTTTGGTACCATTCCTATATATGTAACAGTATTTCTCACAGGCTTTGTCCGGGGTATTCTTGTACCGGCACACACTGCTTTTCTGGGACAGACTGTCAGCCGGAGACAACTTCCAAGGGCGGCGACCTGGAACAGCATGGCCTGGCACATTGCTGCAGTGCTTGGACCGGCCATAGGAGGGATGGTGTATGGCTTTATGGGTATAGTCGAAGCCTATTCCACTGTATTTCTATTCTTTCTGACCGGGATTATCCTCATCCGGTTTACACACAGTCCGAACCGTTTTACAGTCAATAAGGGTGAGTCGGGAATGTTTGAGCGAATTGGTGAAGGGATCAGGTATGTATTTCAGCAACAGGTGCTGTTAGGAGCTTTTGCGCTCGATATGTTTGCCGTATTATTTGGTGGCGCTGTCGCTGTACTTCCGGTATTTGCTTCCGAAGTACTTCATACGGGGCCTCAAGGGTTGGGAATTTTAAGGGCATGCCCGGCCGCCGGGGCAATACTGATGTCGATGATACTTACTTTCAGGCCTCCTTCCGGAAAGGCTGGTTATATGCTGCTTGCCTCGGTAACCGGTTTTGGATTATGCATGATCATTTTTGCTCTCTCGAAAAATTTCTATCTGTCAGCGGCAGTTTTATTATTCAGCGGACTATTCGATAATGTAAGCGTTGTTATACGAAGCACCGTCCTTCAGGTATTCACTCCCGATGAAATGCGTGGCAGGGTTGCTGCCGTCAACAGTATTTTTGTAGGATCATCAAATGAGCTTGGAGCTTTTGAATCGGGCGTTGCAGCGCGACTGCTCGGACTGATACCATCCGTTGTTTTCGGAGGCTGTGTAACCCTTGTTGTAACAATTATTGCCGCATTTAAAGCACCAAAACTGAGAGAGCTGTCGTTAAAAGAGTCTGACTTAGAATTATAAGGTACGCGTTTTACGGATTGTATTTTGAGAGATTCAGGATTTTCTGGCAATCTGTTTCCTTCATCAACTCCTGCAGCGTAATTACTCGGTTATGCTTCATGTATGAATCCACAATTCTGAATCCCATCCATACGGCAGCGCGACCGGGAGAATCCTGCCTGAAATCTTTGGTAAAAGGAGCAGGATTGATGAACTGATTAAGCGTGAACTGGTCTGTTATAAATAACTTTTTAAATTCTACCAAATATTCCCACATCTCACGTTCGTTATTCTCGCAGAATGTCAGCTGTTTATTGGTAAAACCCCAAAGTAAGGTATCGGGAGTCTCAGGTATAAGTTGCTTAACACAGTAAATAGCACGTCCATTAGTAATCATCGCTGATAGCAGATCATTTCTTTCCGTGTTATAATCAAAATTAGTCATTATCCATGCCTGAAGGACATCGGAAGGTATTTTTTCAGGTCGCATTATCCGGCGCAAATATTCCGGAATTGGAGGGTAAATCAGATTATAGAATTCATCATCGCTTCCCAGATATTTATCAAGGCTGATCGCCAGCACACTATCGGCGGTGATGATGGATTGATTAAAGCCTGTGATGCAAGTGATGATCCTGGGGATTGGCATTTCGGGGAATGCCGATTCGAACCTGGAGAATGCTGCCGATAACTCATGTT
Organism: uncultured Bacteroidales bacterium; assembly: GCA_964634105.1. GTDB lineage: Bacteria > Bacteroidota > Bacteroidia > Bacteroidales > UBA10428 > UBA10428. The sequence continues at coordinate 48,202 of CAZWIU010000016.1, forward strand.
CGTAGAGGCTCATATCCGGAAAAATTTCTTTCACATGCTTACTCACCCTGTAGATAGTAAAGTCAGAAACAAATGCCAGCAACCGGTCCGGAAACTCAGGTTCATCGGGGCCGCCGATACTGATAACCTGGTAGGTAAAGAGAGGAAAGAAGTCAGGGTACTTCTTCTGTAAATAGGGAATACTATCGGATAAATGATACAGATCGATCGAGAAAAGATCTTCTTCAAACCGGTCGATAAGTATAGTTATTGTAGGTGATGCTGTCCTACTATTTTTATCCGAACAGGAGTTGAGCCCGATTGCCGCAACAATAAGAAGAGAAATTAAAAATGAACCCGGTGTCAATCTCATAAAGAATAGTAACTAGTGTGAATATGAAGTAAAGTAATTAATTTTCGGGGAAACAAGCAACGAGCAGGTTTCAACGTAAATTAAGTTATCCTATAAAAGAAGCATACCATGACTTCGAATGAAAAAAATGAAATCTGTTTTAATTGTTTTTGGTATTTGAAAAAAGAATCTATCTTTGCAGACCTGAAAATAATCCTGATATTAAAAGGGATATAAAAGTCGGAAAAAATGAAAAGAACATTTCAACCATCGATAAGAAAAAGAAAGAACAAACATGGCTTCAGAGAAAGAATGTCTACAGCCAATGGAAGAAAAGTGTTAGCCAGCAGGCGGGCCAAAGGCCGCAAAAAGCTCACCGTTTCCGATGAGATACGTAAAAAGTAATGAATTCTCACACCATAATTAGAAGGTTGTCATAAAAGGCAACCTTTTTTATTATATGAACAGCTGAAATCTGACTATTTTTGAAGTCTTCATTCGTGAAATTATTTATGCCATTCACTTACCTTTTTGTTTCTTTATACCGTACTCTCAATCTGACATGACTACCAGGCCCGAAAATAAATTAATCGACATTGCCTCCTACCGCTTATTCATTTTCGATCTGGACGGTACCCTGTACGATCAGAAAAAACTGAGGAAAACAATTTCACTCCATTTGTTTTTACGTTTCCTCACAATGAGAGCGGGGATTATGGAATTGCGAATCATCGACACATTTCGGAAGGAGCGTGAGAAACATAAGGGATATGCATCAGCGACGCTGAACGATGATCAGTTCAACTGGTGTGCAACTGTTCTGAACATTCATCCTGATTTTGTTCGAAAAACGATTACGTACTGGATGTATCAATTCCCCCTTCCCTACCTGTTGAAAGAACGATTTAAAGGCATTGCAGAGTTATTCGGAATATTAAAACAGCATGGCAAAGACATTGTTATCTATTCCGATTTTCCGGGTGAAGATAAAATGAAAGCCTTAAAGCTCGCTGCTGACAGGATTTTCTGTTCGACTGATCCGGAAATCGCACACCTTAAACCCGGACGAAGAGGCCTGGAATGGATATGTAAAGCCATGAATATTGCTCCTGATCAAGCACTGTTTATTGGCGACCGTGATGATACCGATGGTGAGTCGGCCCGCCAGGCCGGGATCGATTACCTGATTATCAATCGTGAGCAGGCAGTGAGCGGAGTTTTTTATCAGCAACTTATCAACCAATTTCGATCGTACCATGCACAACACTGATCTGACATGCTGGGTATGCGGAAAAACCGAATTTCGTCTGATAAAAAAATCGGACGTACATGACCGGTTATCAAGCGCAAACTTTGCTATCACCAACTTCGAATACGGAAAAACAGGAGAATTGCAGCAATGCAGGAACTGCGATTTTATTCAATGCACCGACCTTGATAAAGTGGTTGGTTTTTACGAACAGCTTGAAGATCAGGAATACGAAAATACGCGTCAGGAAAGGAAGCTTCAGGAACAGCGTCTTATAAAATGCTTCGGCAAATTTAAGCCGGCAGGCCGACTGCTTGATATCGGCGCCGGGAGTGGAATCATGGTGGAAGCAGCCTTAGAAAAAGGGTACAAAGCCGAAGGTATTGAACCATCCGTCTGGCTTCAGCAAAATGCAGAAAAAATGGGACTGCCTGTTTACCAGGGAGTATTCCCCCATCCGAAAACTCCGGGGCCTTATGACGTAATAACTTTTGTTGATGTTATCGAACATGTTACACAGCCGGGCAACCTTTTAAAAAGCATATATGAAGCCCTTGCCGACGATGGCATTCTTGTGCTGGTTACACCTGATGTCAGCTCATTTGCAGCAAGGTTATTGGGTCACAAATGGTGGCATTACCGTATTGCTCATATCGGGTATTTCAACCGAAAAAATCTTACTGCCCTTTTGAACAAAAATGGTTTCAGCATAATAAGCATCAGGAGGCCTTCCTGGTATTTCACACTCCATTACCTGGGAACCCGTTTCCTATCATTTCTTCCAACATGTATGCGTATTTCCCTTCCGAAATTCCTCAAGAGAATAACAATCCCGGTAAATTTGCGAGATTCATTTCTTGTCATCTGCACAAAATAACACTAATATGATCCGGCACTATATTTACATTGCCCGTCCCGACCATTGGTTCAAGAATATTTTCATGTTCCCTGGAATTATCATGGGACTTTACTACAATGACTTTTCCCTGAAGGGTACCTCCATCGGTTTAATCCTTATCGGAATATTGGCCACCTGCCTGGTTGCATCGGCCAACTATGTGATTAACGAATGGCTCGACCTGGAATTTGATAAGTTCCATCCTGTGAAAAAAAACCGGCCTGCTGTAAAAGCAAACCTGAAACCGGCGATAATTTATTTCGAATATTGCTGTCTTGCGGCCTGTGGACTTTTACTTAGCAGCCTGATATCGGTTAAGTTCCTGCTGACAGAGGTATTTTTTCTATTCATGGGTTTTTTATACAATGTTCAACCTTTCCGTACAAAAGACAAAGTATACCTTGATGTACTTTCCGAATCGGTGAATAACCCGATCCGATTTGTGCTTGGCTGGTTGCTGATGGATATTACGTTCTTTCCTCCATCGAGTATTTTGCTGGCTTACTGGATGGGAGGCGCCTTCCTGATGGCCACGAAGCGTTTTGCCGAATACCGATTCATCAATGATCCCGATACTGCAGGCAAGTACCGTAAATCGTTTCAACACTATACGGAAGAGAAACTATTAATCTCCACTGTTTTTTATGCGCTGTGTTCCTCCTTTTTCCTTGCAATTTTCCTGATCAAACACCGAATTGAGCTGCTGATCTCATTCCCCTTTATCGCTCTACTTTTTACCTGGTATCTGAAAATCGGATTTGATGAAAACTCGATTGTTCAGTCGCCCGAAAAATTATACCAGAACAAAGGATTTGTAGCTTATGTATTGTTCTTATTCGTTTTGTTAGTAGTATTGCTTAAAATTGATATACCTGCTTTAAGCTGGTTTATAAAAAATTACTGACCATTTATTGTTAAAACCTAACAACCACCTAAAGTCTGATAATATGTCGTTTCTAGAAAAAATGGATGAGAAAAAAATATTCATAGCCCTTGCAGGGATCCTTCTTGTTTTAATGCCTGTGTTAAGCCTGAAATCCGGCATATCGGGCGACGAAGAAACCTTTCACTATCCGCATGGCAAAAATGTTTATAAATACTATGCCACGCTGGGCAAAGATACCAGCTGTCTGCATTACGATAATAGTGTGCTGCATATGTACGGACCTGTTTTTGATCTTGCCACTGTGGTTGTTATCAAGATATTTAAGCCAGACGATGAATATATGGTCCGTCATATCATGAATTCGCTTACCGGATGGGCTGCTATCCTGTTTGCGGCACTTATTGCAGTCATGCTTGGAGGATGGAGAGCCGGGATCATCACACTGCTCTTTTTATTTCTGTCGCCCCGGTTCCTTGGACATTCCTTCAATAACCCGAAAGATATCCCTTTTGCGGCGGCATACATTTACACTGTGTTTGCCATTATCCGGTTTCTGAAATATTATCCTGAAAAAAGAATACGGTATGGATGGCCTGTTGCCCTTGGCATTGGACTGACAATTGGAGTGCGTGTCGGAGGTATTTTGCTTGGAATTTATTTTATCTTTTTTGCAGGCTTATTTTACCTTTTCACAACCAACATCAAGCAATGGCTTAATAAAGAAAAACTTTCCATGCTTGCCACGTTATTGCTTTATGCAATAGGGATATCGATAGTCGGTTATGCACTTGGAATCCTTCTATGGCCCTATGCACATAAAGCGCCTGTCCAGAAAACCATAGAAGCCATGAAATATATGGAGCAGTATGCAACGAGCCTGAGGCAGGTGTTTGAAGGGAAAATAATCTGGTCCGATAATGTTCCAACCTATTACCTGCCAAAATATATTTTTATGACCATCCCTGAATTCATCATCGTTGGTCTGATTTGTTTTCTGGCATTGATCCGTAAGCTTAAGAAGCAGGATACGTTGTGGTACTTGATCCTGCTGTTTGTTTCAATATTTCCGGTAGCTTTCATCATATATAAGGGATCCAATGTTTACGGAGGATGGCGGCATGTTATGTTTATCTATCCCGGACTAGTTGTTCTATCGGCAATCGGAGCAAATCAACTGATTGAATTCTTCAAACAACAATATCTCCGGTATATTGTGATGGGAGTATTTGGCCTGTTGATGTTATTGCCCTTAAAACATATAATAACAAGCCATCCGCACGAGTATATCTATTATAACGACCTTACCGGGGGAGTTAAGAAAGCGTATGGAAGATACGAAATGGATTACTTTTTTCACACACTCAGGGCCGGATCGGAATGGCTGATTGAAAATAAGATCAATAAAATGACCGTTCCGGAGGGAAAGAAGATCATTGTCGCAACCAACCTGAGCATTAATACACAATACTATTTTCGCCACCTGAAGGATAAAGTGAGGGTAGTTTATATACGTTACTATGAACGGGGCGATAAGGACTGGGATTTTGCCGTGCTGGCAAACAGCTATATTAATCCTTTCCAGCTGAAGAATAGGATCTGGCCTCCTGCCAATACCATTAAGACCATAGATGTTGATGGACGGCCGATATGTGCTATACTTGAGCGTAAAGACAAGAATGATCTTATTGGCTATAACCTGCTTTCATCGGGCAGATCCCAGGAAGCCATCGAATATTTTAAAGCCGCTATTGCAAAGGATAAAAAGTATGAGATGCAATATTATAACCTAGCCCAGGCCTATTTGAACATCAACGATAACGATAACGCAATATGGGCAGCAACTGAATGTCTGAAGCTTTATCCGAATTACGACAGGGCATTGAACCAACTGGGCATTGCCTATTTTAACAAACAACAATATGAAGAAGCTTTTCAGGTTTTTGACCGGAATATGAAGCTGAATCCGAAAAATGTAATTGCTTTCTATTATTCGGGGTTGATATTTGCCCAGAATAATGACTTTAAAACCGCCTTGACCTACCTTGAAAAATCGCTTAAAGTTAATGCCCGGTACAAACCCAGTTATTACCTTATCGCAAGAATATTAAGCATCCAGGGTAACGAGGCAGAAGCGAAGAAGTATATCGAATATGCCAATTCTATTCAATAAAAAAACCGGAGGAATACATTAAGACAATTTTCTTATGCAGAGAGTACCTGCCGCATACGTTTTATAAACTAGTTCCGTTATTATCATAAAATTAACGAACGTTAAATTTGGAATAAATTGGTTGATGGATAGTTTTATCTTTGTCATCGAATCAAGAAGTGATATACATGAAGAAAGAAATTATTGAATATCTCCGAAGCAAAGTATTTATGAAAAACCTGATGATCGGAGTTGGCCTGATCATTGGTTTACTGATAGTTTTATTACTCTTCCTGCGTATCTATACTCATCATAACCGTTCTGTTATTGTCCCTGATTTTTCTGATATTCCGGTTGATGTCGCTGCCAAAATTATTAAGGAAAGAAAACTGCGGTATGAAATTTTTGATTCGGTATTTATTTCCACACGCGAAAAGGGAGTTGTAATAGACCAGCATCCAAAGCCAAATCAGGCCGTTAAAAAGAACCGTAAGATTTATTTCACGATCAATGCTAATTCACCCGAAAAGATGGTAATGCCCGACCTTGTTGGTATTACACTCAGGGAAGCAAGAACTAAAATTGATGTCGCAGGGCTAAAAATAGGCCGGCTCACTTACCGGTTTGATATAGCAAAAAATGTTGTCCTGGAACAACAATACAAAGGAAAGGAAGTAGCTGCCGGCGATACAGTTTTCAAGGGTAGCTCAATTGACCTTGTGCTGGGAAAAGGGTTGTCGAACGAAAAAACCATGGTGCCCAATTTAATAGGGATGACCGTTGAAGAAGCTGAAAATAGAGCCGCTGATGCATTTTTTACAATCAGTAGTGCTATTCCCGACCAGAAAATAAAGGATGATGAAACAACAGTATTTAAAATATACCGGCAGCATCCGATCCACGATAAGGGTGTTGTTGTCCCTTTAGGATCGCCAATAACAGTCTGGATAACGGCCGATTCGGTTAAGCTCGAAGGATATATCAGTGGCGACAGCACCTACCATTCCGGAACAGAATTAAAAGACGCAGAACATGCAGAAACTGTTGAAGAAGATAATTACGATTACGATTCTCCTGACTAATCTAACACTTTCATTTGGTCAGAGACTAAATGGCTTATCATATAACCATGCTATTATCAATGCTATTCAGTCAGGTAATAAAAGCATAGACAAAGCCGCTATCGAGCCTATTGATTTCGATTCGATATTTTTTGATGATTTCTCTGATTATCATTATGCTGTTTTTCCAAAAAAAGAACATTGGGCCGACAGGTACGCCTATATAAATTCTACCTATCCCGACTCTATGATCAGTCTGGGAGTGGCTACTCTCGATGCTTTCGATCAATATGGGTATCCATACTACACCGTTGAGAACCCAATCGCTGCTTCCGATACATTAACCTCACAGCCTTTTAATTTTAAAGAAACTCCGGACAAGGATGTTTATTTTAGCTTTTTCTACCAGGCAGGGGGAAAAGGAGATCTGCCCGAGGGCATAGCAAACGATGATCCCGATATTATGGCAAAAGACACACTGATCCTTGAGTTTTTTTCTGTTGACAGCAGCCGTTGGGACCCTGCTTTTTCTACACTCGATAATACCGATTCGTGTAATTTCAGGCAAGTAATTCTGAAGGTAGATAACAGCTATTTAAAAGATGGCTTTAAATTCAGGTTCCGTAATTATACCTCAATGACCGGCAACTATCAGCAGGGAGAGGATATGGGTAAATTCAGCAATGCCGATCAGTGGCATATTGATTATATTGTGATGAAGGAGGTTAATGGGCCCTCAGATCTTGAGACGCTGCGAGATATTACCATTGTTAAACCCTTGCTTCCTTCTCTGACCGGATATACAACAGTTCCCTGGAGTCATTTAAATACAGTGCAGATGGCCCTTGAAAGTATTGAAATGCCAATAACTATCCGGAATTTCGATCCAAATAACGGTGCTTCTTTTAATGTTGTTCGTTTTTTTAAAACAATCGACCTCACCCATAATGAGTACCTGTTGAACCGTGATTTTTCAAACCTTTTCGATCCATACCGGCAAATCACATTCAGAGATACGCTGATATCCAATATTTTTTATAATGATGATGATACCATAGGACGTTTTGAACGTATCGGCTTTATCCAACCCGACATCGGAATAGTGCAACCCTATATCAACGATACCGTGAAAAGAATGGAAATCTATTATGACCAATATGCATACGATGATGGTTCTGCCGAATTTGGTTTCGGGATAGGCGGCGACAACGAGGATAATATAAGGGTTGCGCAACGCTTCAGAACATATCATAAAAATAGCGGCCCCGATTCATTGTTGAGAGGCGTTTTGATTTACTTCGGAAAATCGGTCGATTCGAGTACTATCGATTATGCTTACTCTATCTCGATCCGGGCAGCTGACCAGAATAAACCTTCGGCGGAAGTGTTATATTCATCCGGTGAGTATACACCTGATTACTCTGTGAAAATGAACGAGTTTACACGGATTGAAATTGATCCTCCTCTGCCGGTGCCTGAAGATTTCTTTGTAGTAGTTAACCAGATCTCAGGATATCTTAATATAGGTTACGATATCAATAACGATAATCTCGATAAGATATATGTGTATAGCAATCAGACCTGGACACAGCCCTATTCTCTCCAAAAAGGATCGCTGATGATCCGGCCTTCTTTCGGTAAATATTCCCTTCCGACGAGATTGCCTTTACCAGCTTCAGAAAATAGCAAATTGGAGGTGTATCCGAATCCTGCAACCGATATGCTGTATTTTAAATCCGATCCACAAACTAAAAAGTACGATATTAAAGTTTACAATATCATGGGCGTTATGCTATTGAATACTGAGACAGATCTGCCCTCAATTGAGGTATCTTCACTTAATCCGGGAATATATTTGCTTGTTGTTACGTCTTCGGATAATACAGGAAAGAGGATAGCGAAATTCATTAAAGAATAATTCACCTTGGAAAACACCGACGCCAGAGATCAGATTGAAAGCGGTGAACTATATGAACACCACAGGTTTACAGCCGACAGGGGACAACATTTAATACGTATTGATAAATTCCTGTTTTACAGGATCGAGAATGTCTCGCGCACAAAGATTCAGGCAGCTGCCGATGCCGGGTGTATACTGGTCAATGAAAAAGCTGTTAAGTCGAGCTATAAAGTTAAACCAGGCGATGTTGTGTCGGTTGTTCTTCCACATCCGCCTCAAGAGTTTGAAATTATACCGGAGAACATCCCGATCAATATTATATATGAGGATGATGACCTGGTTGTTATCAATAAGCCTGCCGGTATGGTTGTGCATCCCGGCCATGGAAACTATTCCGGGACGTTGGTGAATGCTCTTACCTATCACTTTCAGGATGTAACGCTTTTCAGCAGGGGCGATGCCAGGCCAGGACTAGTTCACCGGATCGATAAAAACACATCAGGATTATTGGTCGTAGCCAAAAACGACTATGCAATGAGCCATCTGGCTAAACAATTCTATGACCGGAAAACCCGGAGGCTGTATACCGCTATCGTATGGGGCAGTTTTGATCGGCCCGAAGGAACTGTTGAAGGAAATATAGGGCGTAATCCGAAGGATCGTTTAAAAATGCATGTGCCAGCCTCCGTGGACGACGGAAAACCAGCTGTAACACATTATAAAGTTATTGAACCCCTGGGGTATATCAGTGTAATTGAATGCAAGCTCGAGACCGGGCGCACACATCAGATCAGAGTTCATATGGAGCACATCGGTCATCCGATCTTCAACGATGAAAGATACGGAGGAAACAGGATACTGAAAGGCACAACCTTTTCAAAGTACAAACAGTTTGTTGAAAACTGTTTTAAATTGCTACCGCGTCAGGCGTTACATGCAAAAACACTGGGTTTTATTCACCCGCGGTCCAAAAAAGAGTTATATTTCGATTCGGAACTACCCGAAGATATGATGCTTGTTATTGAAAAATGGCGAAAATACCTTGCAGGAAGAGAGGTAGAAAACTAAATGTATAAACTTGATGAAAGGTATATCTTTCTATAGCTCTTTATCAAAAATTGAATTCTGGATCATACTGTTTTTTGCAATTCGTCTGTTTCATATTACTTAGGGTTTGCTGATTTTTTATTTCAAAGTAGTTAAATGTTTGTATTACAAT
>CAZWIU010000017.1:0-57030 GCA_964634105.1 uncultured Bacteroidales bacterium
AACATAAATTGTTAATATACAATGCTTTATTCCAAATTTAAGGGTCAACTAAATACTTATTTTTCAAGACCGACGAATCAGTCAGAACAGCTAATAACCTGGGTCATATTTCCAGGATAGCGAATGCAGATTATGAAAAGATTTTAGAACTGGATTTTAAAGTATCCGGTGAAAAAAGGCCCGCATTAATGGCAAACTATCTGAAGACAGGTTACAACTATGTAAACGATACAATCGAAGGCTTTTTCCTGCCTGACTTCGGAAGTGGGCTGATAGTGGCTGATTCGGCAGTAGCTGGGGTAGAGCTTTTAAAATTCAGGTTATCTAATAATTCATCTGCCATTTGTGTTCCCGAGACGAATCATACTGCCATCGATTTCCTTCTATCAATAGGATTCTGTCAGTTTCTTGCCGTTCAAAGAATGTATCTGAATGAGAACGTGAACTGGAACTCCGGCTTTATATTCTCAAGGGGGAGTGGATATTTAGGATGAATAATATAATTGCAGCCTGTTTTTTTGCTGATGTTTTATTCTGATCCAGGTTTATATCTTCCTTGTATCATCTTAAAAGTGGAAATAAAACAAACGAATTTAAAAAACATACATCCTCTTCTATCGAATTCGGGGAAAGAAATAGCAAATTAAATTGCTGCTATTTATCAAACATTAAATAATTTAGAGAATACTTAAAACGAAAATTTGTATGAACAGATCGCATATGTTTATTCCTTGTATCTGCATGCTTTTGTTCATAACCATCGACATATATTCACAGACGGAAGAAGATGAGATAATTAATGCCTGGTTGGAAGTAGGATCGCTACGATTTGCACCTACAGAAAAAGAATCAAGCACCGGAGTTGATGTAGCCTTTAAGTATCAGCGAAATAAACTACTTACCTATGTGCAATACCACGATTATATTGATAAAGAACTGGCACATGGAGGTTTTGAACTATTCACAGACAGGAATAAATACCATGCAGGTAACATCCTGATAGGTATTACAAATAAAAAATGCCGGGTCGGACACGTTTCAATTTCATCTGGCGTAGGCATTTTCTGGGGAGAATTTGAAGATATCGGGGTGGAAAAATTCGCCACCGTCGGATGGCCGGTTGAAGCAGCCGCAAGTTTGAATTTTTGTTCCTTTGTTGGCATAAATATGAAGCTCTTTACCAATATTAACTTAAAGCATTCCCTGGTTGGATTTGGTATGGACCTTCAGCTGGGAAAATTGAGAAAACTAAAACCGATTAAAGTAAGAATACCGGTTAGTTGTTTATAGTTTTCTGAAGATATTACCAGGCGTATTCAATAAACAAAATAATATTGTACCAACACGAAAGAATCCGGAAACATATAAATCTGATATCTATGAGTAAGTCTGTTAAAACACGTATAACCCCATTGTTATTGCTGGTATTGGCGATAGTATTGTTTGCTACCAATCCGACGGAAAAACGTTTTAAGGAGTATCTTAAGGTAACTATGGAGAAGAAAGCAAATGAATCGGGGGAGATTTCAGGATCTATCATGGAATTATTTTCCGAATCGGCATCATGGCTTATCAATATCAATACCACAAGGAAGAATTACGTATTTTTCTCCGTTTATACAGTAAATGCAATCGGAGAGAAGCGCAATTTTGTTGGGGTATTAAATAATTTTATTCCATTATAATATGAGTCTCGGTTGTAAAAGTTTAATTTTTTAATGCGTTTTATTTTTATCTTATTTAATGCATAGAAGTAACCTGGTATAAAACCTCTACTTTTTGCAGTATGCATAAGTAATCCGTATTTCATTACTTATTTTTATTGGTTTAATAACAAGAGGATAAGAACATGAAAAAGATCGACAAAACTCTCCTGTTCCTGATCCTGACCCTCGCGATCAGTTTTTCATTAGTGGCGATATTTCATTTCAGTGGAGGTGTTCTGCAATCGACTCCTGGTTTAATATTGGGCATTGTTTATATGTTCATCCCGGCAATTTCTGTCCTGATCGTCGAAAAGATGATACATAAAGAGAAGATACTGGAATTGCTTGGCATTAGTTTTAAAATTAATAGATGGTTTCTTGTCGCATGGCTTATGCCTCTTATGCTGAGCCTGGGCGCTTTCGGGATAGGCTTATTATTTCCGGATGTAAGCTATTCACCCGATATGCATGGCATGATGAAGCGTTTCGAAGGCCTAATGACACCTGAACAGCAGGAGGAGATGAAAAGGTCCATTGAAACTATGCCCATTCATCCGATTTGGATCACCATGTTGCAGGGACTCATAGCAGGGATTACCGTAAATGCTGTTGCCGCATTTGGTGAGGAGCTCGGCTGGAGGGGATTTCTGATACGGCAATTCAGTAATATGTCGTTCTTTAAAGGATCGCTTATTATCGGAGCCATCTGGGGGTTTTGGCATGCACCTCTTATTCTGCTTGGCCATAATTACCCGCAACATCCTCAATTAGGTGTGTTGATGATGATTGCCTGGTGCGTTCTTTTATCACCGATTTTTATGTATATCCGGTTGAAATCCAAATCGGTCATTGCTGCTTCGATTATGCATGGTTCACTGAACGGCACAGCCGGCATCGCATTAATTCTGATCACAGGAGGCAATGATTTGTCGGTTGGGATAACAGGTTTGGCAGGATTTATAGCGCTGGGGCTGATGATCATCGCTATTTTTGTGTACGATCAATGGATCATAAAAGAGAAGATCATGATAGGTAGAATTGGAAACCATTTATAGTTATTATCTGCCACCTGCATCATTAACAATAATCCGTATGAAAAACTCATTGTTGCTGTTTGTAATTGTTACCTTGCTGTCGTGTAATTCTTACGATAAGAATGATCGGATATACATAAATTTGGCAGGGACCTGGCAGTTTTCCCTCGATACGGCCGATGTAGGGATTCAACAAAAATGGTTTTTAACAGATCTGGCAGATTCAGTCTACCTTCCCGGAACTACCGATATAAACCATAAAGGTTTTTTGAATACAGATACCACCACCGGGCACCTCAACAGAGTATACAAATATGAGGGAGCTGCCTGGTACCGGAAACGGGTTGTTATCCCCGAAAATCTCAGGAATAAACATATTCAACTTTCTCTTGAACGGACCAAATCGTCGAACGTTTGGATTGATAGTATACCTATAGGTGGATCGCACATTCTGCAATCACCACAGCAATTCGATGTCACTCCATACATGACCCCGGGCGAACATTCCATAACAATCCGTATCGATAACAGCCTAAAACTGACACCTTACGGGAATGTTCACATCTATTCCGATGATACACAAACCAACTGGAATGGAATTATTGGTGAACTTTTTTTAGAGGCCACGGATAAGACATATATTTCCAATCTACAGGTATATCCTGATATTCATGATCAAAAAATCGATATTAAGCTGGAAATTGAAAATCAGTTACAAGCTGGTGATGTTCACATCGATTTATTGGTCGAGGAAGTTTATAATGACAAAACCAGACGGCTGAAATCGCTTCATGTTGATACGATCTGTGAGCCTGTTGTTCATCTTGTATATAAGATCGGTAAAGCGTGTCGTCTATGGGATGAGTATGAACAGCCGGTGTATAATTTAACTGCCGTAATCTCCGGCACAGAATTCAACGATTCAAAAACGGTATCTTTCGGGATGAGGGAGTTCTCCGTTAAAGGAACGCAGTTTACAATTAACGGCTGGACTACCTTCCTGCGCGGTAAACACGATGCCTGTGTATTTCCTCTTACCGGCTATCCGCCAATGGATGTAGCAGGATGGGAGCGTGTTTTCAATATTGCCAGATCGTATGGAATAAATCACTATCGTTTTCACTCGTATTGTCCCCCTGAGGCTGCTTTTACCGCTGCCGACAGGGTGGGTCTATATCTCCAGGCAGAGTTACCTTTCTGGGGCGGGCTGGAATCTGATTCCGTAGCTGATATGTTAAGGGAAGAAGGTATTGCCATGCTGAAATCGTATGCAAATCATCCGTCGTTTGTCATGTTCTCACATGGAAATGAGATCTGGAGCGGTCACGACCGGGTTGAAAAGAACATTCGTACATTCGAAGAGTACGACGACCGACCGCTTTACACCATGGGTTCGAACAATAATATAGGCTATGTGCCTCCCCGTGAATGCTCCGATTTCTTTGTTGTTGCCAGAACTCCTTATGCTTTTGATACAATATTAACGCATGTAAGGCTGACACATGGTTTTGTCGATTCACGCGATGGGGGGATACTCAATACGCAAACACCATCCACCGAAGTACGGTACGACTGTGCCGTGTCGAATATAAAAGTCCCGGTAATTGGCCATGAGATAGGCCAATACCAGATTTTCCCCGACTATAGTGAGATCGATAAATATACCGGGGTACTTCGTGCATGGAATCTTGAAGTATTTCGAAACAGGCTGAAAAAAGCAGGTATGCTCGATCAGGATATCGATTTTCATAAAGCATCCGGAGCATGGGCAGCCATTTGCTATAAAGCAGAGATGGAAGCTGCAATACGCACACCCGGTTTCGCAGGATTTCAGTTGTTAGACTTGCAGGACTTTCCGGGACAGGGAACAGCACTTGTCGGGATCCTGGATGCATTTATGGAAAGTAAAAATGTTGTATCGCGGCAGGAATGGTTAGAGTCATGCAACGATATTGTATTGATGCTTGAGTTCCCAACCTATTGCTGGACGAACAGCGAGAATTTTCAGGCAAAGGTGATCGTGGCAAATTATTCAAACAGGACAGTGGAAGATGACCTGGAGTGGGAAATGAAAAACCACGATGGAGTTGTTCTCTACGAGGGTATCTTTTCAAATGTTGTTATGAAAAAAGGGGGCATTACTGCTGTTGGTGACCTGGATATCGATCTGTCATCCGTTACCAGGGCTGAGAAGCTGAGTATTAATCTTTCCATACAAAAAAAGAAATACTCAAATTCATATCCTGTCTGGGTTTATCCTCCACCTGTATCTGTTACTGATACAGCGGGCATAATTATTACCTCCAGGCTAACGAAAGAAATTATTGACCGGCTGAAACAGGGGAGCCGTGTGTTATTATTCCCTACCACAGAAGACATTCAGGGTCGAAGTGTCCCCGGACTTTTCCCTCCGGATTTCTGGAACTATGGTATGTTCAAGGGAATCAGCGAATGGGCAGAGAAACCGGTTTCCCCGGGAACACTCGGAATATTTACTAATCCAGAACATCCAGTTTTTAATTCTTTCCCCACCGATTTTCATACAAACTGGCAGTGGTTTTCTATCATAAAAGCCAGTAATTCTTTTATACTCGATAGCACTGCACGCGAGTACCGGCCGATTGTGCAGGTGATTGACAACCTGGAAAGAAATCATAAGCTGGGACTAATATTCGAGTTCAAAGCAGGTACAGGAAAGTTGCTTGTATGTATGTCGCGACTCGATCAGATAGCGGATAAACCTGAAGCAAATCAATTGTTCCACTCGATCATTGGTTATATGAAATCGGATGACTTTGAT
Source organism: uncultured Bacteroidales bacterium (assembly GCA_964634105.1). GTDB lineage: Bacteria > Bacteroidota > Bacteroidia > Bacteroidales > UBA10428 > UBA10428. The sequence continues at coordinate 5,541 of CAZWIU010000017.1, forward strand.
CCCAGTTTCGAGATGAGTGGGGAAGAATTATACAACATGTTTAATAGAGAATGATATTAATAACTGAAAGTATCATGGTTGGTAAATCGATCCAAATGCTATTTCTCCCTGGAAGATGAAAAATAAGATCGTTTATCTCTTAATCGGACCCAAGGGTAGCGGGAAATCATTCATCGGAACATTGATGGATGAAAGGCTGGGTATTCGGTTTATCCGGGTTGAAAATATTTCAAAGAAGGTTAAGAAAGACAGGCAAATTGACGATCAATCATACATACAAGAAGCATTTCAGGCAATTGAGAAGGGAGTAAGGGAAGCATTAAAATATACCGATAAGATTGTTTTTGAATCGACCGGAGTGACAGATAGTTTCGATCGGATGCTGGAAAACCTGAAAAAAGATTTCGCTGTCATAACCATCGGTATCAGGGCTAATGAAATGCTATGCCTGCACCGGGTTAAATCCCGCGATCAATCTATTCATGTCAATGTTTCAGACGAACAAGTGAATCAGATAAACAGTCAGGTACTAAGAAAAAATATAAAAACAGATTTTGCTATTACGAATGAAAATAAATCTCCCGAACAGTTGATGGGAGAAATAAAGATGATCATCAGACAATCATAAGTACTCTCATATAATTTCTCGCCCGATTATTTACATCATGAATCATTATCTGGAACTGGAATTTATTACGTACATCAGTTTTCAATATTTTTGGTATACCAATCGACTTTGTTAATTTTAAACTATTTATATCGCTATTCTCATAAAATCTTTACTACATTGTATGGCTAAATCTATGATTCAAAATATATATGATACTTAATTACATACGCTGGAATATTGATCCGGAAATTGTAAATCTCTCCGGGATCTCATTAAGATATTACGGAATACTGTTTGTCGGTGGGTTGATATTGTGTATCTACGTCCTGAGTTGGATGTTTAAAAGAGAAAATATCTCATCCGATAAGCTGGAAAGACTATCCATTTATTGTATGCTTGGGATTATCATAGGAGCAAGGCTCGGGCATTGTCTGTTTTATGAACCCGCATATTATCTTCAACATCCGCTGGAGATGATACTCCCGATACAGCAGACCCCCGACGGATCATACAAATTTACTGGCTACCAGGGATTGGCCAGTCATGGCGGCGCCATAGGAATTATTGTGGCATTATTTTTTTACTCACGGAAGACAAAAGAACCAATCCTGAAAACAATCGACCTTATTGCTATTGTTGCTCCGTTGGCAGGTTGTTTTATCAGGCTGGCAAATCTTATGAATTCCGAAATTATCGGTCTTCCGTCAAACCTGCCCTGGGCTTTTATTTTTGTGCGTGAGGACAATATACCCCGGCATCCGGCTATGCTTTATGAATCGCTGAGTTATTTATTGATATTCGTCGTGATGATCTTAGTATACAAAAAGAAAAGAAAAAAACTTGCGTATGGTTTCTTTTTCGGATTATCGCTGATATTAATATTTTCAGCCAGGTTCTTCATTGAATTTCTCAAAGAGCGACAGGTTTCTTTCGAAGAAAAGATGAATCTGGACATGGGACAAATCCTGAGTATCCCGTTTATTGCATTGGGGATCGGGTTTATTATTTATGCCCTCATAAAAACAAAGAAAACTATTTCACAAGCCTGAAAATATGCAGGATTATCTTGTCGCTCCTGTAATAAAAATTGTAAATGGCCCACAATCACTGGTTTTCCGCTGTGAAAAAACCGGCTACGAATTATTTTCTATATTTGCTTTACAGGGCATTTCAGTGAAAGCATCTGGCAGGATTATTTAAGTGCTGTAGTAAAATAAAGCATTTGCCAATATGAATCCTTGTCAAAACATAGCCTAACCTTAAAATCTGAAAATATCAGTTAAACTTAAATTATTAAGAAATGGCACAAGGAAAAACCACAAAGAAAATCACCCGGGTCGATGGTGGAGATACTCCAACTACATCGCCGGAAACGAAACCTTTTGTTGCAAGTGATGAAAGTAAAACAAAGGCCAGGACTTTTCGCATATTGGCGATAATTTCCTGGATTATTGCTATTGCTTTCGAAGTTGTTGCGATTCTTCTGCTTAGAAAGCAACCGGTTAACATGACATGGCTGATTGTGTTGATCGTTGCCGACCTGATTTTCGTTGTCATTGGATCGTTATTATGGAAGAAGTCGAACAGGCTTGATCCTGCTTCAGAAAAAAACTCGGTGAAATTTTTCATACAAAACCAGTTGGGTCTGATAATTAGTATCATCGCATTTCTGCCCATGATTATCCTGATATTTACAAATAAAAACCTGAATGGTAAACAGAAGGGCATTGTCGGTGTAATTGCTATAGTCGCCCTTGTGATAGCAAGTATTGTGGGCATCGATTTCAATCCGCCATCGGTTGAAAAATACACCGAACAAACCGAGGAGGTAAAAGCACTTAACAATGGAGTTGATCACGTATATTGGACAAAATCGGGCCATAGCTATCACTTATACCAGGATTGCTCCTATATCAATACCGACAGGACAGACGAAATATTTGAAGGCACCGTCGTACAAGCACGAGAACTTAAAAATATAACCGATCTTTGCGATCGTTGTGCTAACAGGGCAAAGAAAGAACAAGCTTTACCCGAAGAGCAGACTGCTTTACCTGGACCTGAAGAGTGATAAAAAAAATAAAAGCGGGGTGTGAGCCCCGCTTTTTCGTCAAAGACATTCCTGCTAATCATTAACCCTCATTCGATATTTCAACCGCCACTTGTCCTCTTTTCCCATCGAGAAGAGGGCTTACTTTGACTTTCTCTTTTGACAGAGTCCTTTTAACTTTTTTAGCCAGGGCATCATTGGAACTTTCCACTGTGATGTTTTCGATTTCAGATTTTCCGTTTACCGAGAATGTTAATACAAGAAAGACTGGATTTTCGCTGCTAATCTGTGATTCTGCAGAAATTTTGTTGATCATAGCTTTCAGTTGTGCATTCAATTGGTCGTAAGCATCTTTAGAGCCTTCGTTCTCGCCTGCGTAGGAAATGATCTGGGTTGAAGTCACCATTAAAAGGACCAGGAGATTAAATTTTAAAGTTTTCATGATTTTGGTTTTTATGTTCTACATTGAAATTATTCTCGTTCCATTTTGATGATGCTAAATTATATGGTGTTTTTTCCATGGCTGTCATACCCGTGTAAACTGATGTAAAGAATTGTCATATGTAACATGACGGGTGGTGGCAATCAGGCAAATCTTTTACCGGACGTATGTTTCCTGATATTGGCCTTTCATAGCCGGAATAGTATAGTTGATTGACTTTTTTTAACAGAGAAGCGCAACGATTTTAAATTCGTAGCCGGACTTTGTTATCACTTAAACTATGCTATACCGAATAACATTTTACAGGATCCTGTGTGCTATAACCGCATTGCTGTTTATTTATTTGTTTACGCAGTTATTATTTTTTACCGATTCATTTGCTATAGGTGTTGGCCTTCAACCTTGTGAGACGGCTCTTATCCTGGGCCGCAGAACATCCATATTTATGCTGGGAATAGCCATCCTCATGGTTTGCTCAGTAAACCTTCCTCATTCAAAAGCACGACAGTACATTTGCCTTTCAACTGGTATTACCATGATGGGTTTGGCTTGTATGGGGAGCTATGAGCTGATCAGGGGAAGCGTTAATTTGTCGATGCTTCAGGCCATCATTATTGAAATTATCATTGGTACTTCTTTTATTGCTGTAACGATTACAAACAGAAATACAAACGTTATATAACCACAATTTATATAGTCATTAGATATCCCGAATGAAAATAATTACTAAAGGACACTGAAATATTAATAATTACCTACATTTGTTTCATGAGAGAAGAAAACCGTTATAGCATTGATTCATGGGTGAGGGCAATCTTCGTCATTCTGTTCTTTTTAATAATCTCTTCTGCTTTTTCGGATAAACCTGTAAAGCAATACCATGCTGCTGATCAACAGGAGTTGGTCTCTGCATTAAGCCATGTCAATAATGAAGCTACCGCTGTTATTTCTATACAAATCCCTGTTTATCAGAAGCATTGGTTATTACTTATGAACAGGTTACATGTTAACTTCTCTGATTATCATCATAAAATAGTTGCTGATAATATCATACTAACACAGGTACTTTTGTCCCTCCGGGAAGTTCATCTTTCTATTAAACCTTTACTATCACTAACTTCTTATTATTACCTTTTTTCTGAAAATTCCAGGGAATTACCGGTTTTAAGTTAACTATCTGACCCGCATCATTTGCGGAGGTAATTATTAACTTAAAACATACAACAATGAAAACATTATTATATAGTTTAATAGCAATTTTTATTATTGGCATCATATATCCAAGCTATGGATACAGGCCACATCAGAAAACGACAAGTATCATAGTCCAATCACTGGATGAAAATATATCTGCGACTTCGCTTAATCAGGCAGCCGATATTATGAAAAACAGACTACGAAGTTATCATATCAAAAGGTCTGATGTTATTGTTCTTCCAGGGGAAAATAAAATTAAAGTTTCCTTTAAAAGCAAAATCGATAAAAGCATAATTGAAAAGCTTCTGATTCAAAGAGGAAAGTTATCTTTCTTTGAGATGTATGATAGTACAAGTATAGCAGAACTTATAAATAAAGATAATCGTTTAAATGAGCTGCTGGATATGACCGGGATGAGCCATCTGAGTCCAAAGATTGGTTGTACTCAGATATTAAAGACAGTTGTGGTCGATGATTATTTGGCAAATATGGGCCTAAACGATAGATGTAAATTTGTCTGGGATGAACCTCAAGACAGATCTGAAACCTGTCTTTATGCACTCAGAGTGAATGGGAATGAGGATGGATTCCTGACCTGGAATGATGTTGAGTCGATCAGGTCGGCGTATGATAAAATATCTTCAAGTTATTCTATTGAGCTCCGGTTCAGAAAATCGGCTGTTGAGACCTGGGCAAACATAACCCGGAAGAACCTGTATAAGCCACTAGCCATTGTCCTGGATAATAAACTGATTCAGGCTCCAATTGTACGATCAGAGATGGAAGGGGGCATGTGTTCTATCAATGGAAGTTTCAGAAAATCTGAAGTAGATTTTATTGTGTCAATATGCAGTGATAGAATCTTACCAGTCGACTTTAAAATAGTTGAATAAGATTTTTAGCTTAGCGTTCTTTCAATTTTTTAAGTACTGACCTGACTGCACTTTGCTTATGCTGCTCATATACAAGCTTACTTTTAGGTTGAAGCGTAACGTAATGCAAACTTAGGCATTGCGGCAGACAGGTCAGTGACCTATTTTTACGAGCTGATAGTAGAATCTGAATAAATGATCGGAATTAGTATGGAAATTAACGAGTATACACACAGGGCCGTCAGACCGGATGATATAGAAGCCATTTGCCATTTTCCACAGGATGAGAACGAACTTTATTTCTGTTTTCCCAAGGCCAGTTTCCCATTAACAATCGACCAGCTGAACTCCTCAGTGGAAATCCGTTCGGATTCGACAGTAATACTCTCAGCTAATGTTGTTGTCGGATTTGCGAATTGTTATGAGGTGCATGAAAACCAGCATTGTTCAATCGGAAACATAATTGTAAATCCTCTTTTTCGGGGGAAAGGCGTTGGGCGTTACCTGATCGGTGTAATGGAAAATATTACCATAACTAAATACAAGGTGAAAGAGACAAGGATCTCATGTTTCTGTACAAACCTGAACGGACTGATACTATACCACAAGCTGGGTTATATTCCCTTTGGGTTGGAAGAAAGGCTAGATAAAAAATCGATGCCCATCATGCTCATAAAGCTAAAAAAAGAGCTATCCTAGGATAACAGTGTCCGGTTCACAATAAGTTTTTGCTGCTATGACCCGACTGTTTTATGAAAGGCTGTCAGATGAAGAATTTGCTCAATTCGGAATATGCCTGCAGTAAGTGTTTAAAATCTGAAACGATTTTAGTTACTTCGAAAACTACCAGGTTGAAAATCTAACAGGGAATTTCTATGCAAAATCAGATCGTCAGGGAACAATTCAATAAGCAAGCTGAGAAATTTGCCAACTGGTCGGTTGGGAGAAATGTTGAATACTTAAACGCGTATTTTGAATTCTGCGGCATACAACCAACCGACACGCTGCTGGATGTTGCTTGCGGACCGGGAGAGTTTACCATATTCATTGCCCGAAGAATAGCTGAGGCTCGCGGAGTTGATATTTCAGACAGGGAAATCGATATTGCGAGGGAGCTGGCCCAGGAATTCGGTCTGAAGAATCTTGGCTTTGACTGCTCTGATGTCGAGAACCTGCCATACGATGATAATCTATTCTCGGTTGTTGTAAGTAAATCGGCATTTCATCATTTTGCAAATCCCGGGAAAGTTTTTAAGGAAATGATCCGTTGTTGCCCAAGGGGAGGCAGGATCAGCATCCAGGATATCGTTGCATATGAGGATGAATATGTTAACGGATTTTTTGAGACTTTCGATAGGCTTGTAGATATTAGCCATAACCGGGTTTTAACTAAGTTGGATTTCAATACACTATACGTCGATAACGGGATTAACAAAACTGGAGATTTTCGTATCGATGTTGATCTGAATGTAGGCGAATACCTTGATCATGCCAGACAGGAACCGGAAAATCGAAGAAAGATCTGGCAGCTACTCGAAAAAGGTAAAAACGATAAGCGGATGGCCGGTTACTTGTTTTTAAAAGAGGGTGAACTGTTTTTCAAGCGTCCTGTATATTTAATAATTGGGAATAAATAGCATTCTTTTCATGCACCCTGATATTGAAAAAGGAACTAGTGTTATGTTAATTTTACCTTAATGATTGTTTCTATCATTTTAAAAATACATACCCCCTTTCATCCCCCTCTCGAGAGGGGGAAAGAGGGGGTGTGTATAATCCAACAATGTATTAAAACGCTTTTTTATTCTTAACAAAACACTAGTATTAAGTATTTATGAAAAATAGGATGATAGCTTTCTTGAATGTTCTGTTCCTGCTTATTTTAAGCTCCTGCGGCAATGATGAAATACACTTGGCAGCAATTGCAGAGCCATACCAGGATATCACTGTGATTGATATTCATAATCATGATGCATCCAATAATAGGTTTGAGGAAAGTGTTGATATATGGGATAAATACGGGATCGATCATATTGTTTTATTTGGCGATATATCGGAACCCTCGGCATTGACCAGTGACCAGATTGCCTTTGATGCTCATGAGCAATATGGCAGCAGGATCATCCCGTTTATTGCCGGGATCAATATCCATGATTCATCGTGCCTGACATACATCCGTGAGCGTTTTGATGCAGGTGTCTGTGGAATTGGCGAGATAGTGGCTGCCTCAACATACTCTCCTGTTACTTCGGTACTACCCTGGAAGGCAGACCACCCGATGGATGGCTATTTTCCGAAAGTCTATGAATTGTGTGCCGAATATGGCAAGCCAATATTGCTGCATATCGATCCTCCGAACGGATTTCCCATTGAAAAATTAAAAGAAGCCGCCGTTGCTTATCCTAACACGAATTTCATCTTCGCCCACGCAAATGCTTTTAATTCTCCTGAAAACCTGGAAATTTTGCTGGAAAATTTTGATAACATCTACATCGATTTCTTTGCGGGATTCACAGCCTATAATCCCGAAAGCGATTATGAATTAATTGATTTTGTGCCCTTGATCATTCGTTTTCAGGATCGGTTCATGGTCAGCACCGATTCGGGATTTGATGTTGGGTACGATAATGCTTATACAGCCATCTATGAGTTATTTAATTTACTGGACAGGGAAGTTGTGGTCGACATTGCCGGAAGGAATTTTTTAACTTTGATTGACACTAAATAAGAACTGCTTTGTTCTTTTCAACAGATTATTAACTCGATATGACACAAAAAATAGTTAAGAGTATTCTTGCCAAAATCGAGGTTCCCAACCTTGTCGAGTTGCTGGTCGATAGGATTTCTTTCGCTGAATTGCAGTCGTTACTACTCAACATATTCAACATAAAGACCGCCAAAAGGAGCCCAAAGGATATTTTTACCGATTATCAGTCGAACCGGTTTACAAAACCTTCCGATATTCATCCCATTCTACATAGGAAACTTGAATTAAAGATATTCTCGAAATTGCCGGGAGATGTTGAAATTATCGATCTATCGCCTTTACCTCCATTGGGAACAACAAGTATTTTAACTACCGTAAACCAGAATAATGTTGTTTCAACAGTGAGAAATGTTGAAGTTGCGGCAGATACAACAAACCTGCTGGCACTTGAATGTGCAAAGCAAAGACAAGAATTGTTGCAAAAGAAGGAGACAAAAAACAATTCCGTTAAATTATGCTCGAGCCAGTGTATCGCCAGGGGACAGGCATTCGAGAATAAAAATTTTTCTGCCTGTTTTAACGTTATTGCCTTATGCACTGCAGGCCGGGATGAAGGGAACGATCAGTTTGAAATGGCACAGCTCGCAGAACACATTCTGTTCTACCTTAACTTGCTTGATATGATTATCGACCCAGTAGAAATAAAAAAAATTAAACTGAAATTCTTTTCATACGAAGGAGCGCAAAATTCGCTCTTGATTGAAAATATAAAAACCCTTATACAGGGTAGGAAGTATCTGTTCGTTACTACTGAAGAAAACAGTCTGTTCGGGAAAAGCTACTATTCGCGGTTACGGTTTATGATAGGAGTGGTGAATAAACATGGCCAGGAGTTTGATTATGTGGATGGAGGCTTTACTGATTGGACAGCCCGGTTACTGAGTAACAGGAAAGAACGGTTGCTTACAAGCGGTATCGGAATCGATTTTCTGATGCGTACTGTTAAGCTTAAGGAAACACTTATCGATTAATATGCTCGTAAGAAATGAGGGTGTTGGAAAAAATTGATACAATACTTTTTGACCTCGACGACACGCTGATCGTGGAGTATCAATCGGCCGAAGATTCCTTTGTTGAAACGATAAAGCTACTTGATTCCCCGATCGATACAGGTGATTTCCTGCAAACGATCCGGAAACAGGCCAGGGAAGAATGGTATAAAATGCCTACCATTGACTATTCTAAAAGAATAGGCATCAGTTCATGGGAAGCGTTATGGGCCGACTTTACCGGCGATCATGAGCAGCTAAAAAAATTGCGCGAATTGGTACCCGGATATAGGTTAAGGAGCTGGCATCAGACACTTATTCATTTCGGTATAGACGACTCAGAAATTGCAGAAAAACTTAGCCTTGAATTCAAAAGAATACGCAATGCAAAACATATTCTTTTCCCGGAAACGCAGGATGTTTTATTGAAACTCAAAAACAGGTTCAAGCTGGGTTTAATCACAAACGGAACTCCCGACCTGCAATGGAAAAAGATCCGTGGTGGAAGACTGGAGCAATACTTTGATTTTATTGCTATATCGGGCGAGCATGGTTTTGCTAAGCCCGACAGCCGGTTATTTGATGTCGCGCTCAGGGGACTAAAATCAACTCCCGAATCAGCCATTATAATAGGGGATACATTAACCTCGGACATACAAGGAGGGAAGCAGGCTGGAATAATTACGGTCTGGGTTAACAGAGACGGATCTGAGTCGGGTGATATCATGCCCGATTATGAAGTCAGAAGCCTTTCGGAAGTCCTCCGGCTTATCCTGTAATATATGTATGAGATATAATAGTTCTGCTATTGCAGATTTGAATAGTTATTATGAGAATTTCAAGCAGAGTGGTTAAAGGAAGCTGCAAAGTCCGTGAAGATTGGATTTATCAAGGGGTAGAAAAAAATTACATACTTTGCTTGAGCTAATACTTAATAATTATTGCCCATTTTTAACATGAAGATTGATTTTTCTGATTTGAACGCTAATCTGACAAAACATAATAAATTATGATTGAGATACCCGAATCCGGAACCATGAGTTCACAGGTTGAGCAAACCCTTGTGAACAAGAAGATCATAAAAGTTATTAATGCCACAAGTCCACATAAGTTTGCGTGGTATTGCGGCGATCCGAAAACCTATGGAGCTATTCTTACCGGTAAGCAGATTCATTCTTCCAAAGGGCACGGCATGTTTGTCGATATATATCTCGATGCAGACACATGCATTACCATTGGCGATGGTACTAATATGAGGTACTATATGCCTCATGAAAAGCGGCCCGATAAGCACCAGTTGTTACTTGAATTCGACGATGTAAGCTTTGTGGTGTTCACAGTAGCAATGTATGGTGGAATATGGGCCTATGAAGGCAGGTTCGATAATCCGTATTACCAGGGCAGCCTGAATAGCATCTCCCCCCTGGACGATGCCTTTGATGAAAATCACTTCGAAGGAATCATTAAGTCCGTCACAAAAGATCTTTCAGCAAAGGCGCTCCTGGCCACCGAACAGCGGATCCCGGGCCTTGGTAACGGGGTATTGCAGGATATTCTCTTTAATGCCGGTATACATCCAAAGCGCAAGAAATCTACCCTGACCGATTTCATGCTGTCAGAATTATTTCATAGTGTGAAAGTCACTTTGAACAAGATGACAGACAATGGAGGGCGCGATACGGAAAAAGATCTGTTCGGCAATGTTGGCGGATATAAAACAATACTGTCAAAGAATACCGTCAACAATCCATGCCCCAACTGCGGAGGAAAAATCACGAAAGAGGCATACATGGGAGGAGCTGTATACTATTGCCCAAATTGTCAGAAATTTTAATATATGGAGCGTGGAAACCTTATCTAAATGAACTATCCGGATAATGAACTACAAACAAATAAAAGAACGGCTTGCCCCTTGCGGTTTGCATTGCGGGAAATGCTTTGCTTTTACTGATGGAGATATTAAAAAATACAGTAATCTCTTAAAAGAGAACCTGGGCAATTTCGATGTTTATGCCAAACGGTTTGTCGAGCTGCTCAATGAGCCGGTATTCGAAAAATATCCCGATTTTATAGGATTGCTCGCCTATTTTGCTGCAGTCGATTGCAGGGGATGCAGGAACGAAAAATGCAAATTGTTCAGGACATGTAAAGTGAGAGATTGCCACGAAAGAAAAGGTGTTGATTTTTGTTTTCAATGTCCCGATTTTCCATGTAATAATACCGGTTTTGATGAACACCTTCATAAGCGATCGGTGGAGATAAACAGGAGAATGAAAGAAATAGGAGTAGAAAACTATTATAATGAAATAAAAGATAAACCAAGGTATTAATTATGGTTGGTACGTTGAATAGTGCTTAGGCTGTCCAAAAAGTCTACTATTCAACTATTTTCATTCTCGGTGTTCTTTGTGGATACCTCTGTGTTTTCTGTGGTTCAATGATCTAAAATTATTAACCACAGAGTACCGAATTCTCGGTACACAGAAAATAAATGAGATCACAGAGACTTTTTAGACAGCCTCAAACAAGGTTGTGAATTACCAGCATTGTTTTCCTGAAATCATTACCTCATTCGTATCAATGTGCATAAGTGTTTAATACGTGAATTAATTAGTCAGATTTAGTATCTTTGAGCTAATTGTTTTGAGGCATGATTACAAAGAAACAGATAATTAGTTCGCTTGATAGATTGCCGGAAAATCTTACAATTGATCAGGTCATCGACCACCTGATTTTCATCGAGAAGGTTCAGACCGGACTTGATGATGCAGAGAATGGACGGGTTAATACCAAGGAAGAAGCCAAGCAAAAACTGGACAAATGGTTAAAGTAGTCTGGACAGATTCTGCAATTCAAGATTTAAATGATATTGGAGATTATATAGCCAGAGATTCTCAACGATATGCAGAATTGACTGTTGAGAAATTATTTTATTCTGTTGATATACTTGAGCATTATCCAAGAGCTGGAAAGATGGTTCCGGAGTTCGAGGATGACAACATTCGGGAATTGATACATGGGAGTTTTAGAATAATATACCATTTGGTCGATGATTTAAGAATAGATATTTTAACGGTACACAATTGTGCTCGGCTGATTAGTAATACATTCGATTTTACAGAATTTGAAGATAAATAAAAGCAAATAAGCCTGACACGAGGTTATGTAAAATATCTTTTCTATAGCATGATCAACGATATTAAATACGTCCATACCAATATCATCGCCAGGGACTGGAAAAAACTGGCCCGGTTTTATATCGATGTGTTCGGTTGTGAGCCGACCTATCCCGAAAGAGATTTATCCGGCGAATGGATTGAGAAAATGACCCGAATTGAGGATGTCCATCTCAGGGGCATTCATCTTAAACTCCCCGGATATGAAAACGGGCCTACACTTGAAATTTTTCAATATAATAAATCCGGTAAAGACGATGCTCCATCCGTCAACGACCTGGGATTCGGTCATATGGCATTTCATGTCGGTAATGTGGAACAGGTCATTGACAAGATTATTGCAAAAGGCGGTAACCGTTATGGTGAACTGATTGAGAAGGACATACCCGGAGTGGGTATTCTTAAGGCCATCTATATGCTCGATCCCGAAAACAACATTATAGAAATTCAGCACTGGAAAGGAAAATAAATCTAAAATAGTTGTTTACAAAATCAGCTTATTGAAATCAGCAGGGCAAGGTTATATACTGCCACTTTTAGAATAATCTACACCAAATCATTCACCCTTATTATCAATTCTTTTGTTAACTTGTATCGGTTTTCTACCTGTCACAACCCTTTATCCAGATGTCCTTTTTCGCAAAGTATAGGATATTCTCAGCAATAAGCCTGCTTTTCTTTGTTGGCTGGTTTTATTCTTCATGGGCACAGCTGCCCGATTCCCTTATAATAAGCCAGCGATTATTAGGGCCCGATAATCTGCTCCAGCATGTCGATTCCTTTAAAACGAAAGTGGTGGCAGTAAGTCGCAGCCCTAAGAATATCGATGATCTGCCAATGACCATTTATGTGATCACGCATGAAGAGATCCTTAAAAACCATTACATAACCCTGGTCGATGTATTAAAGACGCTGCCGGGTGTAAGGGGCATACAGCCCGGGAACGGAGAACTCGGAGAGATATTCCTGCTGCGAAGTCTGCCGGGTAACTATTATACTAAAATCCTGCTCGATGGTATCCCTATAAAACCTTCGGTTGTAAGCGGTATGCCTATTGGCGGACAGTTACCCGTTCGACAGGCCGAACGTATCGAAATTATTTTTGGCCCCCTGGCTTCGGTATATGGGGCCGATGCTGCATCGGGTGTCATAAATATCATTACAAAGGAAGCGGAAAAAGGAACCTTTGCTAGGGCTGACATGATTTTCGGAGCGAATGAATATACCTACATGAATTATTTGATAGGAGGGAAGGCAGGCAAGAACCGGAACCTGTTACAGTATAGCTTTTACGGGAGTAAAGCCGATTTTAATGATATCAATATCCGGTTTTACGACAGGGGTTATTACAATCCGTTGAATTATTACCAGAGGAGGGGCGTTAAGTTTCCTATTGGTGACTCATTATATACTCCCACCGATATCAGCGAAGAAACGTTGCTCCGCAATGGAGTTCAGCCCTCCGACTTCATCAGCGAATATTATCCTGCCGGTTATGTGGGTTCTCTTACACAACCTGATATGACTGCCGAGCTGTCTTCCGGTAGCTATATGACAGGCCTTAATCTGAAATTCCGGGGAGTTGGTTTTTCTTATAATAATATGTACCGGCATTCTCACAGTGCTATCGGAAAATCACCCTTGTTTTTTCGCTATAACGATCCATCAACCTTCTGGGGTGAGCGGATACAACGTGTGACGCTCAGCTATAACTCATCGCCGGAGAAGAAACTGGTCAGCCGGACAAATATTTCGAACCTGACTTACCAATTGGATAATAACTCGGGTGCTGCCACTACCTTTATACCGGGTGGAAAAAAGTCGTATTTTTATTCAGCATCGAACGATGTACTGTTCGAGCAGATGTTCACCTATACTCCTACGATGAATTTGGAAGTCCTTGGAGGCTTTTCATACCAGCAGTCAAAAAATCTGCCTGTAACGAATTATCTCGATGAGCCTTTAGCAAGAAATGCCTATAACCCCCTTGGAGTTTCAAATTTTCCAACCGACAGCCTGCTGGGTGACTTTGGTTTCAATCCTTTATCATTTCATAATTTGTCTGTCTTTGCTCAGGCCTACTGGGTGTTTCATAATTTCAGGCTGATTGGCGGTATACGTTACGATGCGAACAGCTATTACGGAAATAATGTAAGTCCGCGCATTGCACTAATGTACAGGTTTAATAAAACTACAATGCGTGCTTCGGCTGGCAAAGCTATGAAAGAACCTCCTTCGTCTGTAGCATACGAATCTGTTGCGTATCGGACACAAACCAATCCCGACAGTATCCACTACCTGGTGATCCCAAATCCGGAGCTCAAAGCCGAGGACTTCACAGCATACGAATTCAGTATTACGCGTATATTCAGGCACCTTGAAGCTGAATTATCAGTATACTATAATACGGTTTCCAATCTTATTAATTTCGATGCAGAAGTTGCAACTCCTGAACGGCTGTCACTGGCTGTTTCCGATTCTGTCAGGACAAAAATTAATGATGTTGATGCTAAGAGTATCCTGTTCGGCGGTCAGATCAATCTTCAACGTAACGACATTGTTCGCCGGATTAAGCTGAGTGCATCCCTCAGCCTTACATATAACATGGATTACAGTAAGAATTTTTCAATTATTAACGAGTTCAATAACGTTTTCAACCTGACGCCAAAACATTACGGGCAGTTCAGGATTTCTGCAATGCCTGTTAAACGCCTCTACATTCAGTTCGACAATACTTGGATGACACAATGGATGAGGCTGATTACACAAACTGATCTTATTAAAAATGTCGACGGATACTATACCGTCGATCTGTTGGTTAATTATGATTTTGGCAATAACCTGCAGGGATTTATAAAAATATACAATATGCTCGACGAAAAATATGCTATTCCGAATGTAAGTCGTGAAGAGATGGACCTGCTTGGTGTTCCCCAGCCACGCAGAAATTTTCGTATAGGCTTAACCTATATGCTGAATTAACATGAAATTTTTGTTGATCAACCGGTTCCTGCTTGCAGTTTTGATCTTAGGCGATTGTATAAGACTATCGGCTCAGGAAGTTCAACAACCGGACGATTCAACGCTGGCCTGGACATTAAACAGGCAGGCGCATGCAGCATTCAGCGACGGTAAACACGATGAGGCGCTGTTCTTTATTCAGAGTTCAATTCAGAAGTATATTGAAGATCCGTCGCTCGATGCAGATAATTACCTTCTTATGGCTGAAGTGTTTGATCTGAAGCATTCCGACGATAATGCATTGAAATACTATCTCCGTGCTGTAAACGCATCCGAAAAACTGAATAATCCTGAAATATTGATGAATGCTTACCGGCGAACCGGCGATTTCTTTTTTGGAAAGAAAACCTGGTTAAAAGCTGCTGAATATTACCAGAAAGCCCAAATGCTTACGAGTAAGGAAGAAACATCCGATCTTTCAACTAAAATGGGTATTTGCTATTTCAATTTGAAGGATTTCCAAAAGTCCGATAATGCATTTGCTGAGGCGTTATTCTCGTTGTCGGAAAGTGAATATGCAACCCGTATCGAAGTTCTTTCATACCGGTCGAAGATCGGGAATAAAACGAACAGCTATGACAAATCGCTCCGCTACGATCAGGAAATTCTCGAAATATACCGAAGTCTTGGTAATCAGCGGGGTATGCAGGCTTCACTTAATAATGTAGCCTTCGATTATGTTCACCTTCAGCAATACCAGCAGGCCATAGAAGTTTTCAGCGAGTCGTTATCGCTTGCAGAGAAGATGGAGAGTCCATCCGGCACCATCATTGAACTGTTAATCAATATCGGAATCTGTTACCAGAACGCCAACGACCTTAAAAAAGCCCTGGCCGCATTTCGTAAAGCCTATGGGATGGTTGGGAATACAACACAGGAACTGCCGCTTAAAGCCGAGATTGAAAACATCATGGCAGTGACGCATTACTATTCGGGCGATTTATATAATGCTGAGCTATACAGTAAGAATTCAATAAACTCATCCATTGCATGCAACAACCGCAACCTGCTTCAGGTATGTTATTTCACTTATTCACAAATTCTGAAAACCGGGAACGATTATATCAAAGCGCTGGAATATTACGAGATGCACCTGGCTTTAAAAGATTCACTGGAACGTGAAATGCAAAGAGATGAGCAGCTCCTGTCGCAAAAGAATCTCGATATTGAAAAACGGGAAAAAGAGCTTCGCCTCAAACTTGCTGAAGAAGAAATGAGTGAAATCGAACTTAAAAGGGTAAAACTCGAAGCTGAGAAAAAGCAGCAGGAATATGATCTGTTGCGGAAGCAGAACGAGTTGGAAGTCTCTGAGAAGGAACGTATCCTGCAATCGCTCGTTCTTGCCCGGCAGGAACAGGAAGCAGAGCTTCGAAGCAGGGAATTACGTTCGCTTGAACAGGAAAAAGCAATAAAAGATCTTCAGCTCAGACAAAAGGAGGCAGAAAAGAAGGAACAGGAAAAAGAAATATCCTTGCTACAGGTTGAAAAAGAACGGCAGTATGAAGCGCGTAAGCGGGCGATATATACCGCAGTGCTGACAGCACTAATTGGAATACTAATCCTTATCGGACTGATAACAACACGCCGGAAAAATGCAACCCTGGCCAGGCAGAAAAAAGAAATTGAAGAGAAGAATGATGCCCTGGAAGATAAAAACCAGGAGATACTCACACAAACCGAACATATAATCAGTCAGAAAAAGCTTATTGAGGAAAAGAACCTGGCCATCACCGACAGTATTCAATATGCAAGCCGGATACAGGAAGCCGTCCTGACTCCGGCCGACGACATTCGCCGACTGGTTGACGATTGCTTCATCCTTTTCAGGCCGCGTGATATTGTCAGCGGCGATTTTTACTGGGGTGCTGCTAAAGATGGTAAAGTGCTTATTGCAGCAGCTGATTGCACAGGACACGGAGTTCCCGGGGCTTTTATGAGCATGCTGGGAATAGCGCTGCTGAATGAGATTACGGCATCACGAAAAATAACGGATGCTGCCACCATCCTGAATGAGCTGCGCACTAATGTTATTGCTGCCTTGCGGCAAAAGGGCAGGGAAGGTGAAGCGCAGGACGGAATGGATATGGTTATTTGCATTATCGATAAACAAAAGGGCATTATGCAATTTGCAGGCGCCAACAATCCTCTCATTCATATCAGGAATGGGGATCTTACCGTAATCAAGGGCGACAGAATGCCTATCGGGATCCATATCAACATCGATACTCCGTTTACGAATCATTCCATTGAAATTCAAAAGAGCGATGCTTTCTATATTTTTTCTGATGGTATGGCCGACCAGTTTGGCGGGCCCGATAATAAGAAACTTAAGAATACCGCTATGCAGCAGCTATTGTTAGAAGTGCATACGTTTCCTTTTAAACAGCAACAGGAGATTATAGAAAGAAGGTTTGATGAATGGAAAGGCAATAACGAACAAGTCGATGATATCCTCGTCATCGGGTTCAGGGTTGAATGATAGGCTATATAGCTTTTTTTAGTTATTAGTTCAGTGAATTGATCCATTAAAAGGACTCAATTTGAAAATATCAATTTCTATCGAAGGCGATTTGATGATTGGAGGGCAAAGAAGAAACAAAAAATGGCATAATGAAATAATCGGTAGAGTCACGATATATCGTGACTCAACAACGCAATATTTCGTCAGCCTTTGTCCTGAAATATAACATCTGGGGCAATAATATGCCAGTCTGATATTAGTTTATTTACATCATCCATTTAGTAAAGGCCATATACATCTGCCTTTTCAGGTTGTTATACGAAAATCTGTACAATGTAATTATTGGCAGTGAGCCCAGATTAACCCTCCGATTACAAAGCATCATCCATTATAAGATCATTTTGAGATTCTATAGGTTCCGGCACTCTTGTCATATCAACATAAGGCGTCTGGCGTCTTACAACTGCAAAAACACGGTGGACAAGCTTGTTGCGGATGATATTAAGGACGCTCATTTTGTTTTTTCCTTCCTGGACCCGGCGAAGGTAGTAATCGCGATATTCGCCCTCAAGCCTTATAGCGCCCATGGCTGCAATGTTCAACAAGGATTTTAAGTGCTTGTTCGCAATGGGATGGATACGGGTTTTCCCTTTCACCGACGACCCTGAAGAATATTCAAAAGGGGCAATTCCTGAGAAACAGGCAAATTTCTTTGGATCTGTAAAGCGGGTGAAGTTCTCGGTGAATACGATAATATATTTTGCCATCACCGGCCCAACTCCTCTAACTGATTGTATCAGCAGGTAATTCATGCTCCAGTCGGCATTCGTGTGAATGATATTCTCTATTTGCTTTTCTACGTTTGAAATTTCAGTATCATACTGTCCTATCATCCTTACCTGCGTTTGCCTGAGGAATTTTGTTTCCCCCCTTATAAAACAATCTTTCAAGTCTTTGATTGCATTTTTATAAGCCGTCCTGTGCCTGACCAGCTTATCGCGTAAAGAGAGCAACTGCCTCAACTGGCTCACGGCTGCTGAATGCAGCTTTGTCGGCTCCAGTTCGTCCCTCTTCCTCCATGCATATAGTGCTATTGTCCGTGCATCTTTCCGATCGGTTTTACCCCTGGCAATTCCCTTCGATTGCTTGATATCCAGCGCTGGGACCATAGCGTACCTGATCTTCTTCCTGTGAAGGTAAACACTTAGCAACCTGCTGTATCGACCGGTATTCTCAAAACAGTAGAACAATTCGCATTTGCGGCATACCAGCTTTTCACGACAACGCTCAACAAGCTCAGTATACCCTGACAGGTCGTTTGTAACTGTTGCATGGAAATGAAGTTCCAGGATATAAAAATCAAGTACCTTTTTAGAAACATCGATACCAATAATTCTTTTCTTTTTCATATAAGGATGACGCATTGGATGGATATTTGGTTCTGGTATTTTACTGTAAGTCAACAATCTGTTTGCATCGCCTGCAATAAATAGAAAAAAAGAATGGGGACTATTAGTGTTGATAGGGATAATGCCTACGCGGTCCTAGAGTTCACCCCATCCTTTTTAATATTGTCAAGTTATAGAATCCCAATACGATTTAAAGATTATAGAAAGAAACTCCATTACATTTATGCATTCTTTATAGTGCTATATAATCTGGTTTTTAAAATATCGGTTTAGTTAAGTATTAATGTATAATAACTCAGTTGACCCATAAATATTGCATATTTAAAGCATTGTACCATAATAAATGCTAAATTTTACTATCATGACAGCAGAAGAGAGCCGGCTAACTGTTAGCTTATATTAATGAAAATTTTTCTGGCTCACAACAGTTCGACCTGTTATAAATAGAATCTGATTATATTAAAGCAGACAATCTGATCATAATTCTTTTTTAATGAAAAATCAGCAAAAATCTGTTTATTCATCAGTGATTCCTGCCTGCCCTCCTGGCAGCGGGCCTGTTTACCGACAGGTAGATAAACCGGCAGGCAGGTCTGCGAGAAAGTAGTCGGGAGCTATTTTTAACTATGGTATTTCTCTCGCTGATGACCGCAGATAGTTAAACGCTGATACTTTGCAGATATTTTCCTTACTTTATTATACTAATGATAAAGTTTTAAGAATAGAGAGAAAGTAACTATTACAATTACTATTATCCGTGCTTAAAGAAAAAATTCAATCGTTAGTTATGGAGAAATTGTATATTGCAGAAAATATTCTTGTTTGAGAGTAGATATTCAACTAGTTGAAATGCAACCCACAGGAAAATGAAGAAAGGACAAATATCCAACATCCTAAGGCGTCTTGGATTGATTTACCTCACAGATTGGTTACGATATTACATCGAGAAATTTAACAACCGGAAAATCAACAGGGAGTTTAAAATGAAAAACCCGGATGTGAAACTTCCTCCCGATTACCTGATCTATGAATCGTTCCGGCTGAACTACGATAAATATTATGTCGATGGTCAAAGAACGGCAGTTTGGCTAAGCAATCATCTGAAAAAACATATCAACCTGAACAATAAGCGTATACTCGACTGGGGATGCGGACCGGGACGCATAATCAGGCATTTACCGGCAGTGATAGGTAACGGATGTGAGTTCTATGGAACCGACTATAATAAAAAATCAATTGAATGGTGTGCTCAGAATCTGAAGGGAATTCATTTTAACATTAATTCACTGGAAGCGAAATTGCCTTACCCCGATAATTTTATGGATGTGATTTACGGCATTTCAATATTTACGCATCTTTCGGAGCAAATGCACTATGATTGGTACAACGAGCTATACAGGGTGCTTAAACCAAATGGTATCATGTTTTTCACCTCCCAGGGCGATGCTTTCAAAGTAAAACTTACCGATAAAGAACTTACGTTATATAACGAAAACAAGCTGGTTGTGCGCGGAAATGTAAAGGAAGGCCACCGTACCTATTCAGCTTTTCATCCGAAAGACTTTATGCGCAAACTATTTGATAATGCAGAAATTCTGGAGCATATAGAAACAAAATCGGAGACAGGAAAAATCCCGGCACAGGATATCTGGATCATAAGAAAAATGGGAGCACATAATTAATGTGTCATAATATCATTTTAAGGTGCTGGAGCAGAAGTAATGTTAACCTAAAATAATCTCCAATGAAGAAAGCAATAATTCTATTCATTCTGTTACTGTTTTCAGGTGTAATTAAACCTCAGGATAATAGTCAATCTAATTATAAGATAGACAGCTTCTGTTCTCATTCCGGTAATATTGTTAAAGGAAGTATTCTTTACACAGCCAAAAGTTCAAGCTTCAGCTTTCCGGATATCACTTTGCTGGAGCTTAATGAAGAAGGTCGAAATGATACCTCGTATAAAATTTTAATTCATGCATCCATTGCTTTTGATCAAAACTACACACGACCTTTCAACATTTTTCTTGATTATAATGAGGTAAAACGAATATTAGATTGGATAGAGGTTGCGAACCAAGAAATAAGCAGCAATTCATCAATCGATTATATTGCCTATCATCCTATTAGTGGTAAAATGTTGATGTATGTAATCAGGCCAAAAAAGAACTCCGATTGGCAGTTCTGGATCCAATATGATGAATCGGACATATTTTCTTTAACTGTATTTCAATATCACCGGTTAAATGATCTAAAATCAGCAATGGAAGAGATTGAAGCTTTTATGATGAGTCGCTTGCAATAAGATAACCAGCTTTTAAAGAGTAATTGGTTGATGGTTGAATATGCCTTGAGAGTATAATGATTCTTCTTACCTTTATGCCAATTAAAAAATAATACTAAAAACCATGAAAAGAACAACTATTCTCCTTGCAGCTCTGCTGATCATTATTTCAATAACAACATTTTCACAACAACAGGCAACACCCGCAAAAAAAGAAATTAAACCGGCCCTGCTTGTGATCGATATTCAGAATGCTTACCTGCCTATGGTCCCGGAAAGGGAGAAAGAAGTGGGCTTATACATGATCAATGCATTGATTGAACTGTTTCGAAGTTATGGTTACCCTGTGATACGGGTTTACCATCAGGATAAAGTCAATGGCCCGGCTCCCGGCACAGAACTGTTTAACTTTCCTGCTTCAGTAGCAATCAAAGACAGCGACCCCAAGGTCATTAAGAACTATCCGGACGGTTTTAACAAGACCGACCTCGATAAGGTGATCAAAGAGCAGGGAAGCAATACATTGTTTTTATGCGGACTGAGTGCTGTGGGCTGCGTATTGTCAACCTGGGTGGGTGCATATAATCACGATTACAGCTCTTTTATGGTGAAAGATGCCATTATGAGTCATAATTCGGAATACACCGATAACGTAGAAGTAATGTTCGATGCTGTTCCTTACGATATGGTGAAACTCATCCTCGAAAGCTCCGCAAAATAAATGAATGATAATTTAATTTACGACAGTACCAGGTTATAATTCTCAGTGGTACTCTTTGATCACTTCGTGTCTCAGTGGTTTAATATACTAACACAGACATGGTGCTTTTTTCAATTCATTGATCATTGCTGTCCGGGTAAAACGGATGGATTATCCTAACGTATGGTTATAGCAAGAGTTGTTAGCATTTTTGATTCAGTGGGCTTAAACAATTAAAGTTAGAATTTATGCCACAAAGACACTACGACACAAAGATTTCACAAATATGCAACTGGCTAAATGTAAACTTCTTCGTGTTTTCTTTGAGCCTTGGTGATTTAGTGGCATATAATTTTTTTAGCTTTTACCAGACAGCAAAGCGACATTAATTAACTGATTGATATAAATGTATTAATATAATACATAATCTAGGTTAAATGATTCTTCAATATTAAAATAGTAATTTGGATGCAAACTTACCTTACTACAATGAAGTCATTTGATTAAATGAACAATATAAAACACTATGAAGAAATATCCATGAATGCCTGGCCGGCAATACAGACATTGTATTACGATGGTTGGGTAATTCGCCTTTCCGAAGGGGTTACCAAACGCTCAAATTCGGTAAACCCGCTCTATTCTTCAACCTTGGATATTGAAGAGAAAATTGACTATTGCGAAAAACTCTACCATTCAAAAGGACTGCCTGCTTGTTTTAAACTTACCCGGGTGTCTCATCCTGCCGGTCTTGACGAGCTGCTTGAGATACGAGGTTATAATCGCATATTCGGGATCTCAGTTCAGTTGGCGGATATCAGGAACTATTCAACAGGCATCGATAACCATGTATTTATTGCAGGTAACTCTGATGATAGCTGGTTTGCACATTATTACAGAATGAATGATATTAGGTTGCCGGACAGGGCGGAAATAAAAAAAATAATCGACCTGATTATGTTACCCAAGTTTTTGCATACATACAGGGTCGACGAACAAATCGTTGGCTGCGGACTTGGTGTGGTTGAAGGAAAATTCATTGGATTATACGATATTGTTATTGATAAGCAATACCGCAATAAGGGGTATGGTGAAAAAATGATTGAAAATATCCTGAGATGGGGAAGAAGCAAGGGTGCAGAAACCGCCTATCTACAGGTGCTGACTGAAAATGCTCCTGCAAACCGCCTTTATGAAAAGCTCGGCTTCAGGGAGGAATATCAATACTGGTACAGAGTAAAAAATTAGCATGGCATACTCAACCTATACTATGTCATCCTGATGAAAAGCAGGATCTGATATGCTTTTGAACCTGTTTGAATGTTGGCAGAATAATTAACAAAATGATAGACAATAATGACACACCTCCTCCTGTCCACCCTTCGCTTTTGTCCCGATTTTTCGGGACTTCAGCGGAGCAAAGTCTGAAAATAGAGAGGGATGTCTCCGGATTGAAAGCTTCCTGAAAATCGAATTGGAATAGTTCAACCACTAAAGTAAAAGTCTCCTCTTGAGAGGAGGTTTAGAGGTGTGTATAATTAAAAAATCGAAATTAAACAGGTTCTTATAGAGATGCTGAAATTCTCGACCGATTAAGCGATTTAGTTTTTACGAAATTTAGGTTAATATGCGCCCGGTACAAATAATCCGGCAGCCGTAATGAAATCTTTATAGTAATTTGCTTTTAACTATTTTTTTTCAATAGTTGAACCGCTGGAAGTCACTATATATGGTTTATATTTGATTTTCAGGTTGAACTGTATCAATGAAATAAAACATCAATAACATTGTCCCCTATGCAAAAGTACTTTGTATTCATTTTCCTGGGTGTATATGCATCCATAGATATCCCTGCCCAAAAAGCTCCCGGCAATTATAGCAATTTCGATGTCGCGATCTACGCCCGTGCCTACGAAGTCAGGGAAATGAATGACCTCAAAAAACTCGACAGCATCTGGACTGTCATTACCCAGCAAGTGAAAGTGGATAAAATATACCTCGAAACACATCGTGATAAAATTTTGGTCGATGAAAAAACACTGGTAACAGCCAAGAATTTCTTTGTTTCAAAAGGAGTAAAGGTGGCCGGAGGTATTACCTATACGATGGACGAGCGTAACCATTTTCAGACATTCTGCTATTCGAATCCTGAACAGCGCGCAAAAGCAAAGGAAATTGCCGAATATACCGCCAGGCATTTCGATGAATTCATCCTCGACGATTTTTTCTTCACCAACTGCAAATGCGACCTGTGTATTAAAGCGAAAGGTGATCGGAGCTGGACGCAATACCGTCTGCAACTCATGACCAACGCCGGCCGCGATCTGATAGTCAATCCGGCCAAGGCAGTAAATCCGAAAGTAAAGGTTATAATTAAATACCCCAACTGGTACGAACATTTCCAGGGTCTTGGATTTAATCTCGAAGAAGAACCGGCCATATTCGACGGTATTTACACAGGTACCGAAACCCGCGATCCTGTATTAACCGGACAACATTTACAGCAATATGAAAGCTATCTGATATATCGCTATTTCGAAAATATAGCCCCGGGAAGAAACAACGGCGGATGGGTCGACCCGTTTGCCAGCTTTTATATGGACCGCTATGCGGAACAACTATGGAATACGCTCTTTGCCAAAGCGCCTGAGATTACTCTTTTTGATTTTCGCATGATGCAATCGCCGGTTAATCCCGATCTGCGTGCACCCTGGCAGGGTACTGGTACCAGTTTTGATTTTGACGGGATGATGAAACCCATCCCGCTCGGAAACGGTCAGATGGTCAATCCTTCGACGCTCGCAAGAGCCTGTGGTGTTGCGTTTGAACAAGCCGACAAGGTCGTCGGTAAACTAGGAAATCCCGTGGGGATTAAAAGTTATAAGCCGTACCATTCAACAGGCGAAGATTTCCTGCATAACTATCTCGGCATGATTGGTCTTCCGATCGACCTCCTGCCCGTATTCCCTGATAATCAGAAAATGATCCTGCTGACTGAATCGGCCTGTTTTGATAAAGCCCTCGTTGGAAAAATAAAAGCCTGCCTGAAAGCAGGAAACAATGTGATGATAACCTCGGGCTTGCTTCGGGAACTTGAAGGCAAAGGCATCGAAGACATTGTTGAGCTGAACTATACCGGCAGGAAGATACCTGTAAAAGATTTCATGGTGGGCAGATTCACTATGTCGCAGGCAACAGAAGAGATCCTGTTTCCGCAGATCGAATACCTGACAAACGATTCATGGGAGGATATCTCCGGCATTAAAGGAGCATCGGGGTGCCCGGTATTGCATCAGGCACAATATTCGGAAGGATCGTTATTTGTTCTTAATATACCGGATAACTATTCAGACCTGTATTTACTTCCTGAACCTGTGCTTAATCGCATCAGGGAGGTTGCTTCTCAGGATATACCCATCCGTATTGAGGGACCCTCGCAGGTGAGCTTATTTGTATATGATAACGGTACCTTCATTGTTGAATCGTACCTGCCCGATCCTGTTACTGTAAAAGTCATTGCCGATAAACAGGTTACGCAATTGACGGACCTTCTTAACAACGAAAAGATAACGGGTAAACAGTCAACAGACAATCGTGTGTGGGGCAGGGAAACGCATGACGTGTCCGTGTTTGAAGTGACATTAAAACCACATTCATACAAGGCTTTTAGTGTTGAATAGCATATATTAGACCTTAAATCTATATCTAACCCTTAGGAGGAAACAACATGAATGAAAAGATCTTAAAACAATCCATTGCTTTTGCATGTTTTGGTTTTGCACTGTTTTGCGTTCTATGGATAGCAGGCACTTATCTGCTCGTTCCATCGCTGAAGGCAAATAACGATTATTCAATGGTAGCACGAGATCCGGAATGGATCTATGTTTCATTGGCCGGACTGCTCTCCAGTATCTTCTGTATTTTTGCAGTCTTCGGGATATTCTATGTTAGTCGTGATGCCGGTAACAGAATGTTTATCGGAACCGTACTGTTGGTGTTAGGACTGCTTCTTGAAATGGCTTCCTTAACATGGGATGCCTTTATCTGGCCCGTGGTATGTGCTGACGACAGATATATTGGTTTTGTCAGGGAAGGCAATTTTATCAGAAGTCCGCAATTTCTGGCTTTCATTATTTCTTTGCTTGCCTGTTTATTCTTCGGGAGCATTTTAACAGCCCTGGGATTGTTAAAAGCAAAGCGTTATGGGGTATTCGTTCCTGTTCTTATTATTGCAGGTATTTTGCTCTATGGGATAGGGAATTTATTGCTTATCCATATAGCATCCTTCGGATTGCTGTTATACTCCCTGGCATTTGTTTTAATCGGATTGAAGATCAGGAAGACTTGATCAGTTTTGTTCCTGGATTTAAAAGGTTGCAAAAACCAAGATTATCATCTGATTTCCTTGCTAATTTTATAAAGCATGTAATATACCGTAACACATTCTTTGTGTTTTTGTGTCTGATTTGGCAGGCATAGCGGGAAAAAAGATTGAGGGCATTACCCTTATAACCCCATGATAATTAAAAATTCCTGTTATTACCAAACGAAGAACAAATTACGTGGCTATTTGTGTCAGTAGTATTGAGATAAATATTTGTTATAAAGTATTATTATGGAAGAAATAAAGAAAAGTATCGTTGATTCACTCGATGGCATAGAACTGGAACTGTTACCATACTTCCCATATATACTACAGGATTTGTGGGAATTTGGCGCTGATCCTGCAACAATGTTAGAACTTGTTAAAAAAAACCTGGGAGGGAAGAAACTTAAAATCCTTGACCTGGGCTGCGGAAAAGGAGCGGTCTCAATTAAATTGGCCGTGGAACTAAATTGTTTGGTTAAAGGTATTGATGCGATGCCAGCTTTTATTGAAGCGGCAAAAAACTATGCGCTGAAGTTTGGTGTAAATGATAAATGCGATTTCGAGGTAGGGGATATCCGGATTAAAATAAATGACCTGAAGGGATTTGATATCATCATCCTGGGTGCTATAGGCCCGGTACTGGGCGATCTGCAGACCACGCTAAGCAGAGTGTCGCATTCATTAACCCGCCCTGGATATGTATTGCTTGATGATGGTTATATTGCCGATGATTCAAAAACGGGTTACAGCCGCGCTCTTCGGAAAACAGAATTTTATCAGCAGCTGGATCGGGCAGGTTATGAGATTGTGCAGGAGGATATTTCTAATAAAGAGTTTATCGATGAGAACGATGATTATATTTATAATGCAATTAAAAGAAGGATCGATGAGCTGATCGCAAAGCATCCTGATAAGAAAGAGCTGTTTGAAGGCTACCTGAAAATACAACAATATGAGAATGAAATGCTCTCCAATGAAATTACTACTGGTACGTGGCTTCTGAAAATAAATCATTAGATGTTGATCTGTGACGAAGAGAATTTTTTCTGTTAACTATTACATAAAACTTTAAATCATTCTAGGGAAATACCCCTGATTCAATCTGAATACTGTGAAGACGAAATGGACCGAAGCAACTATTCCTGATCTTACTGGGAAAACCGTGATCGTAACAGGCGCCAGCAGCGGACTTGGACTCGAAGCCTCAGCTAAATTAAGCGCGAAAGGCGCAACGGTGATAATGGCAGTCCGCAATCTCGAAAAAGGCAGGAAAGCGCTGTTAAAGATCAGGAGTACCATTCCGTCTGCATTGGCTGAGCTTATTCAGTTGGATTTGTCAGATCTGGAATCGATAAGCAGGTTTGCTGATGTGTTCGTTTCAAGGTATTCGCAACTTGATATACTCATTAATAATGCGGGGATCCTTTGGCCAAAGAGGAGAGAAGAAACCAGGCAGGGTTTTGAATTACAGTTCGGGGTGAATCACCTGGGACATTTCGCTCTTACCGGACTGCTATTGAATGTGATTAAAAATACTCAGGGGTCAAGGGTTATTACACAGAGCAGCCTGGCACACCGATTTAATGCCGATATTCAATTTGATGACCTGAACTGGAATCGTCACTATAATAAAATGCAGGCATATGCACAGAGTAAACTGGCCAATGTGCTTTTTACCTATGAACTCGACAGGCGATTTAAAACACATGGGATAAAGGCTATTGCCGTTGCTTCGCATCCCGGTTTCGCCAATACGGCTTTATTTAAACATGCAGGCCCGTTTGTCAGCTTTTTCGGAGAATTACTGGGACAGAAACCTGGTAAAGCTGTCCTGCCGGTGCTGCGGGCAGCGACCGACCAGGAACTTCATGGTGCTGAATATATCGGTCCGACAGGAATATTTGAACTGGCAGGGTATCCAGGCATTGTCAGGTCAGCTAAGAGATCATACGACGAAACCCTCGCCCGAAAATTATGGGAGGTTTCAGAACAACTCACCGGGATTCGGTTTAACTTTAGCTAGTTTGTTATAGTTCTTGATAAAGATTAAGTCAAATGAGCCGATATGAATGAACAACTCTATGCGTGTTGGAAAAGAATTCTTTCTTACACAAAAAGAAACTGGAATATCGATGATTATCCGTTGCGGTTCAGGCATCAGGAAATGCCTTCGCAACAGTATGCCTTAGGCGAAGCAAAAGAATGGTTTGTCCAGGTCATTAACTGGTGGACATTGGCCGGTATCGGCAACACAAAAGAAGAGGCCAGGCAGGATTTAATTAATAACTACCGAAATTACCTGAAGGAGTATACTGCACCCCGGCCGGGCGTCAGGGTTCCTGTTCATTACGCGGATACATCCAGGATCGACGCATTGGAAGAAATCGCTGTCGGATTCTTTGAAAAAATATTGCATATAAATTATTACAATTGTTTCATCTCTGATCAAAGCAGCATATTCGATTTTGGAAAGGATGAAGTTGAAACTCTCCGCCAGATAAACACCATTTACAAATTAGGATTACCTGAATTGGGCGATGGCAATATTGTGAGAATACTGGAACTCATTAGAAAAAACATGCGAAGTAGCGGAAATAAATAGAGTAATTGATAACCACTGTTGTCCGGGAAAGCACTTTTTATATACAACGGGAATTGCACCCTGCCTTTTTCCTGATTATTTTAACCACGGAGTACCGAATTCTCGGTACACATTGAAAAATCAGGAGAATACAGAGTACAACCTCATAACTCTCTGTGCCCCTCCGTTTTCAACTCCTTTCCCTCTGTGGTAAAATCTGATTGACTTTAATGACTAAATTACATACCTGAAACTGAAGGGCAGTATATCGTTCTTAGAATTTGTGAGCATGGATTTATCAACTATTCCCTAAAAGGTATTGCAGCAAGAGATAAAAGATTTGTTGACTTTTTTACCCCGACACAAGTGATTGATAACTCAAAAAACTATATTCACAGTCACATTTAAATAAACATAATAAAGCGCCTATGCTGATTAACTAAACACTACTATCATGCAAACTGAAAATAATATCGATAGTACTGTAAAAAAGACAGGTTTCTATTCTTCAATACTTCTTGTTGTTGTTACCCTGATAACCTGGGCTATTGCCATGACTGCCCTGCCGAATTCAGGTAAATACTGTATTAAAGATTGTGTGGATTATCCTTACCTGGACACACTCGCCGAGTATCCCCGCGATTACCTCTGGATGTTTATTGCACCCTTGCAGGTTCTGATTTATATGATTTTTGTAGTCACACTGCATTCATCTGTCCCGCTCCGGAATAAAATTTTCAGCCGTATCGGGTTGGCAGTTGCATTGGTTGCTTCTACTATCTTGATAGTATGCTATTATATTCAGTTTAACGTTGTCCCCTCAAGTTTATTGAATCAGGAAACCGAAGGTATTGCCCTGTTAACGCAGTATAATCCGCATGGTGTATTCATTGCTATGGAAGAGCTGGGCTATATACTGATGGCTTGCTCATTTCTGTTTCTCGGACTGGCCTGTGAAGGCAGTAATCGTCTCGAACGTTTCATTCAATGGATCTATTTCGGTGCATTTGGATTCATGTTTATTGCCTATGCCCTGGTAATGCTTAAATTCGGAGTTGATCGCGAAGATCTGTTTGAGCTTATTGTGATTTCGATTGACTGGCTTGTGCTGATTATCAATGGTATTTTAACGGCGATAGTCTTTAAACGGGCAATGAAACAGTCCTGAACAGGAGGAGTATTGATGCTCCGAAGATCAATGGTTTTTATCCTTTGTTGTGAAATTGAATTCTAAGATAAATAAATGCGATGAACTATTTCAGGAACGATCATGAACTCCCGTTAGCAATTAAGGAGTGGGGATGGCGTTACCACCATATCGGCATTCCCACAAAAGGCCCGATAGAAAACGAGACGTATTTATCTGCCTTCAAGTTGTATAAATGTGGATTTGAAACAAGTCCTTACGGGATTGAATGGATGCGCTATGACGAGGACAGCCCTGTGGACGAGCTTATTAAAAAGGTTCCTCATATTGCTTTCGAAGTCGATGATCTCGATGCGGAACTCAGCAGGCATAATTTCAGGATTATTACTCCGCCGAATTCTCCCGGAGAAGGCACCAGAGTTGCCATGATAGAACACAACGGAGCGCCTATTGAACTGATCGAATTCGAAAAAGAGTGAATTATTCTTTATATTGATTTCGGCTTATTATCATAAATACAGTATTCTTGAAACTTAGTAACCTTGTGGCTTTGTGGCAAATGAGACACAATGGCACTAAGGCACAAAGAATTCACGAAGTTTTCATAAATTCAACAAAACGTTTTCATATATAATAGCTTAAACTATCACTTATATTGTGGTTATCATGAAAATTCATGATAGTAATTTTCACATCAATGAACATGCTTTCCATTACCTGGTAAAACGAAATGACTGATAACCCTTGCAGTATAAACATATTCCTTGCTTAAATCAGTTGAAAAACTTGCTTTCGATATTGCCAATTACTAACTTAGAATGTCAGTTTCAGGTAATTATTTAAAAAAGAATTGTGTTGGAAGAAAGCAGTAATTACAAGTATTACTCGTTTGATGTTGATAATTCTATCCTTTATCACGAAGTCAGCTCAGAGAATTGTGGGACAAAAGAATCGTTTGTGCTTTCGATGTCTACCTTCATGTCGCTGATGGAGAAATTTAAACCCAGATATATCATCATTAAGGTTCTTAAAAGGCCTGATTATTTTGAACAGGAATTGGATTCTTTCATGAAATCCACAGTATATAAGTTAATCCGTGACCTCAACATACAAAAAATAGGATATTATATGAAATATCCTGAATACATTCCTGGTCTGAGGCCACATGAGCAGGACAAGAACTTAAAAATAAAGTTTTTTTCAAGCCTTGAAGAAACACAGCAATGGATTTTAGGTGAGTTGAGTGCCACGTCGGAAAACCAACATAAGCCTGAATATGGCTGACCCGATTAAGACAATCAAAAGATTAATTACCGTGAACATGCGATAAGTAAGTTAATATTCTATTGAATTAGAGCTTGTTATTGTATATTCATAGGGGAACGTTGGAATAGTGGAGTATTGATTTACATTCAGCTATGCACAAAATTTATCACTGTTTAACTGTGTAACTGTTTAACTGTGTAATTGTTTATCCCGAAGGATCGGGAGTATAATTGCCTATCCGACTCAGCAAGCAGTGCGTAAACGGGTGTAATTGAGTAATCACTACAGTCCGATTAAAATATTTTTTAAAATTTCAAAACCAATGAATTTAAGGGGTTTAAGGATATATCGCCACCAACGGAGCTCAAATTTTCGCATATGACTCTTTCTAAATATAATTAGTCTCTGACCAGGCTAAAAGAAAGTACCGTAGGTACTACGTATATGTAGAAGAGGCAATTTTAATTAGTATAAAAGTGCCATAGGTACGAATTATTAAAGCGTTGAATTTAACCGGACAACAGTGATTGTGTATTTGTAATATGATTAGTTAAACAATTCCACAAAAAACAATTCCACAGTTAGAAAAGGTATTGGCAATTCCCTGGTGCTAATCGATAGTCACAGGTTAGATTAACCAGGAGGCATAGGTGATCGCCGGTATGGCATCAACGATTTTGCCTTGATTGAAAACCTATTCTACAATCTCAAGTATCGGTTTTCCTGTAGCTGCGTTTGGATAAGAAATTTCGAGAAGAGTACAGATGGTCGGGGCAATATCAATTAAACTGACAGGCCTGCGAACAGTGTTATGTCCAATTTTCCAGCCATACCATATTAAGGGTACCCGGCGATCGTGGCCATAGGGAGCAGAAAAGTCCCATGTTATACCGGGTTTTTCAGCCCATCCCGCTGTAAAATTCAGCAGCACATCACCCGAGCGTTTCTGGCAATAACCATTTTGCATGGTCTCGAAAATTCCCTGCGTAAAATCGGTCGATTGCAGCGTTGTTGCAGTCATTGTGTTCGCTACACCGGTGAATTGAAGCATCAGATTAGCTACATTACGCTGAACTTCAGCAAGGTTCAGCTTCGAATCTTCAATCAGCGTCCTGTTCAGGTATATCTGTTGTCCGTAATACTGTCTTACCCAGTCACCTTTGCCATAAATATTATTCATGTAACTTTTCAGAAGTGCGATATTCCCTGCAGCATTGAAATAGCCCGAAGGGATCTTATGATCCTGTAAATATTCTGGCAGGTGAAGGATACCATGTTCGGCCGTAAGAAAAAACAATACATTTTCCTTGCCCAGGTTTTTCTCAATGAAATCGATAAAATGAGCAATTTCTTTATCGAGCCGCAGGATAAGATCTTCCGTTTCGACCGAGAGAGGCCCGAATAGATTGCCGATTCGTTCGCTCACAGTGAATGAAAGTATCAACACATCGGTAAACTCATCTTTCCCAAGTTCTTCCCCGATGATTGCTGAAATGGCAAAATCTTTGGCCAGGTTATCGCCAAAGGGAGTATAGCGTAACAGTTCATATTTCTCTCTTCGATCGATTTTTTTAACAATATCTTTAAGAATATAGGGAAAGACTTTTTGTCCGAACATACCGGTTTCATACGAATTATTGTCAAGAAGACTTGCGGTATATTCGCTCATCGGATACAGCGTTGTCCATTCATTTCCAAGATAGGTATCAGCAAATTTTTTATTGTTAAAATCATTTACCCATGCAGGCAGTGAATCGACATAAAAGGAGCTGGTAATAAAATTTCCGTTATTGATATCAAACCAGTATGCATAGTTGGCAGTGTTGCCGGTCGAAAACATGGCCGCCTGCGGATCGAGCGAAATACCGATCACTTTCGACCTGAAATTCGTCGACAGCTTAATTTCATCGGCAAAGGTTGATGTCATGAGATTCTTTGGTGAATATTTTCCGGCATCATAGCTGCCACCAACCGTATTCGCATCTTTATCGTCTATACTATATACAATTTTATCGAGCAGGTTATTATACCACGAATTTGCTATGATCCCATGCTGCGAGGGATTTGCCCCGGTAGCAATGGTGGCGCTTCCAACCCCGATATCGGAAAAAAGGTAGTTAAAGGAAGTATTTTCACAATAGCTGCCACGGTTAATAAGCTTTTTAAAACCATCATCCGATAGTTTGTCCCAGTACCGTGGAATATAATCGTAACGAAATTGACTGATTTCTATGCCTACAATAAGGGCAGGCTTATCGGCTGGTATCCTTGTATTGCCCTGAGAATATACTGATGCTGCCAATAGGCAGAAAGTAGTCGAAAGAATCAGGGTTTGTTGTATATGCTTTAGACGGAGGAGTTTTTTACTCAATTGATCTTTAGTAATGTAATTCATTTGCTGTGAGATATATTTTACTGACTAATAATCAAACATTAAACCTGATATGCAGAATATCGCCATCTTCAACGATATAGTTCTTGCCCTCTACATACAGCTTCCCTTTCAGTTTGCACTCGTGCTCCGAGCCTAGTTCGATAAAATCTTTATATTTCATTACTTCTGCCCTGATGAATCCTCTTTCCAGGTCGCTATGAATAACTCCTGCTGCCTGCGGGGCACTCATCCCTTTTTTAATGGTCCATGCCCGTATTTCCTTAGGCCCCACAGTAAAGAACGATTGGAGGTTCAAGAGATCATAAGCCATCCGGACGAGTTTATTGACTCCGGGCTCGGTAAGGCCGGCATCTTCCAGGAACGCCTTCCGGTCGTCCGCATTATCGAGTTCGGCAATTTCAGCTTCAAGTTTTGCTGCTGTTATCAGCACCTCATTTGCTTTGCCGGCAAGCGCCTGTTTTACTTTTTCCACATATGCATTTCCACCGATGGCCGAAGCTTCATCGACATTACAGACATAAAGTACAGGTTTCACTGTAAGAAGGAACAGATCTGAGATATGTTTAATTTCCGGTTCCGTGAGGTTCATATCACGGATATTCGAGAAATTTTCGAGGTGTGCTTTTACTTTTAACAGGGTATCAAGTCCGTTTTTTGCTTCTTTATCTCCAACCTTCACCAGTTTTTCCAGGCGCTGGATCTTCTTTTCGACCGATTCGAGGTCCTTGATTTGCAGCTCAAGGTCGATCGTTTCAATATCCCGCACAGGATCGACCGAACCATCCACATGAGCGAGGTTCTCATCATCAAAGCATCGTAACACATGAATGAGTGCATCGGTATTCCGGATATCTGCTAAAAATTTATTTCCAACTCCCTCACCCTGGTTTGCTCCGCGTGTCAGTCCCGGAATATCTACTATTTCAACCGTGGCAGGCACAATACGTTCTGTTGCCTGGTATTTTTCCAGCTCATATAATCGTGCATCGGGAACCGTGACAATACCTACATTCGATTTATTGGTGCTGAAGGCAAAACTTGTTGTTTCACCCTTGGTATTTGAAATACAGTTAAACAGCGTAGTCTTTCCAACGTTTGTTATTCCAATGATACCACATTGTAATCCCATAGAATAAGTTTCAGTAATGAATAGTTGCAAAATTAGTTGTTATCTGGATGCAATGCTAAAAAAGATTTTCAATACTTATATACAGAAAATCGTTGCCGCATTTTAAGGATACGGCATGCCGGCTGTTTAAAAATGCACTGTGCAGGATAATAATCGACAAAACATTTATTTATAACTTGCTGTTGGATACTGAGGAGGGGAAATGTGCGTTTTGTTCTAAAAATTCTTCGTGATGAAAGCTGTCAGAATAGTGTTCCTTACACTTATTACTTTTACTTATTGTGCATCCTATGCGCAGCTTACAACTCCACCGAAATATATACCACCCGATACGCGTATTCTCTTTATTTTTGATGCCTCGCAAAGCATGTTGGGTTATTGGGAGACCAACAGGAAAATTACAATTGCCAGGGATGTACTCATTCACATGATCGACAGCCTTGAACATCTGAATAATGTTCAGATGGCACTCCGGTTATATGGCCATCAGAAACCAGTCCCACCTCAGGACTGCGATGATACAAGGCTTGAAGTACCCTTTGGAAAGGGGAATGCTCCACGCATAAGACAGGAACTGCGTTACGTTACTCCCAAAGGGACAACCCCAATAGCCCATTCACTGGAGATGGGTGCAAAAGATTTTCCTCCGGATTGCTATAATTGCCGTAATATAATCATCCTGATAACCGATGGCATTGAAGCATGCGACGGTGATCCTTGCGCGGTTTCCTACGATTTACAGAAGCAGGGAATTATTTTAAAGCCTTTTGTTATTGGAATTGGCATTGACGAAGGTTTTAAAAGTACTTTCGATTGTGTTGGGCGTTATTATAATGCAGCCGATGAGCAACGATTCTCGGAAGTTATGGAGGCTGTTATATCGCAAGCTCTTAATTCCACGACTGCTCAGGTTAACCTGTTGGATATAAACGGGGATCCGACAGAGACCAATGTGAATATGACCTTTTATGACCGTTTCTCAGGGAAAGTAATGTATAACTACATTCATACCATGAATAACCGTGGAGTACCTGATACTCTTGTACTCGATCATTTGGTTACTTACAGGCTCAGAGTTAATACAATTCCGCCGGTTGAACTGGATAGCTTCAGGGTCTTTGTAGGTAAGCATACTGTGGTAGCTGTCGATTGTCCGCAGGGAACACTAGAAGTAAGAGTTGAGGGAAGTAATCAGTATCGCGGACTTCAGTATATTGTCCGGCAGGCAGGGAACATGAATACGTTAAATATCCAGGAAATAAATAAGAAAGAAAATTATCTTGTCGGCAAGTATGATCTTGAAATTCCTATACTGCCACGCATGTATCTCAAGGATGTGAAGATTGATCAGAGCACGGTGACTACGGTAACAATTCCACGACCCGGAATCCTGAATATTATTAAGGGAGCTCCGGGATATGGCAGCCTGTACCTGATTAAAAATAAAAGAACCGAAGATTGGGTATGCAACCTCGATCCCGATACCCGGAATGAAACCCTTATACTTCAACCGGGTACTTACAGGGTAGTTTTCAGGGCACAAAATGCGAAACAGATACTCTATACGATAAATAAAACTTTCGATATCAAAGCAGGAGGAAGTGTCGCACTTAATCTTTACTGAGATTTTCTGCCCATCGGCTATTGAATTAGTAGGGGGAATTATTCTTTTTACCTACCATCGACCCCTGTTCACCGATTATATATTTTTAATCTGTTGATACTGCTGTAATTTCGTTTCAATTTTAATAGTTGATTCATGAAGAACATAGCATATTTTTTATTGATAGTGGTTGTAACATCATGCTCATTTGAGCCACATGATGTGATTTCGGGGAATGGAAATGTGACATCGAAAATACTGTCTACAGATACTATTCAGCGATTGGTTATATCCGATAAGCTCGATGCAGTCCTGGTACCCTCAGATTCTGTTTTTGTGATACTGAAGGCCGATAATAACCTGCACGAGTTCATCAGTACTGAAATAATTGATGGAACAATACATGTTTCCAGTAAAAAGAATATCCGTATGGCACGGTCAAAAGAAATCTGGATATATAGCCGGTATCTGAAAAAGGCGGATATATCATCCAGGTCTACCTTTGTAACGAAGGATTCTATAATTGCCAGCGACTTTTCAATTTCTGTAAGCAGTGGAGGAGATGCCAGGGTTTTGGGGCGTTTTAAACACCTCGATGTATATGCAGGAAGCGGAGGAAATGTTCAGATTTCAGGAAAAACTGATCATCTGAGCGCAAATATTAACAGTGCAGCCGATATGTATGCGTATGATTTGACAGCCCGAATTGCTGAAGTGGTAGCATCATCTGCCGCCGATGCCAAAGTAAATGTGTCCGAAGAGGCACGATTTAATGCCTCCAGCGCAGGAGATATAGTCTACCGGGGTGAACCGAAAATCATCGACAGCAAAAGCAATAGCCTGGGGGATATTAAGAAATCAAGATATTAGAATGTAAGGAAGGAGTTTATAAAAATGATCACGGCTTTAGTTATATTGACGTTAGTTATCAGCAAATATATAAGGAACACACTAATTACGAACAAAGTTCCTCCCAGCAGGGGCTGATGGTGATTCTTAGCACGAATCTCGGCAATGGCATTATGCCATTCACTTGGTTCTTCTGTATTTCTGAAAATATAAACCCGGTGGAAAACGTTACCCAGATATGAGATATAAAATGCAACGACAATACTTCCAAATAGTACCAGCCATAATCCTGCAAAAAAGGCCAGCCACGGGATCTGTTTGAGTCGCTGATCCAGGAAGTAAATATCAGTTTTTAACCTGGAAATATTCGATTTACGGGTTTGTTGCAGCGTGGCGAAATTGTTTTGAAGCTGGATCATTTCTTCAATCATGCTGTTAAGAGCAATATCTGCCGGATTGGTACTCTTGTATTGATCAATCTGTTGCTGCAACTCTTCCATTTTCTTTTTAGATTCTTCTGTATCCTTTAAAAACTCTTCATTCATCGATTTAAGATCCGCTATGTCGATTGAAAGCTCACGGGAAAGACTGGGCCTGTGCTCAATCTCCTGCTGGAAGTGAAGTGGGAATTGCTTCAGATACTGTAGCTGCTCAATTTTCTTTCCGGTCAGATAAGCACTGTCAGAGCTCGCCGTAGATGCCTGCTCTGTTTGCAGGTGATTGATCCGGATCTCGGTAAATACGTTTTTCACACTATAGGTAAAAATACCAACCATAATCATAACAGCAAAAGGTAGTGCAATTACTAAGAACGACAAGATACCGGAGGGAATGGAAACCACCAGGTACTGCAGCCATTTTTTCCAGATAACTTTAAGTAATTCAAGTGTGTGTGTAAATTTTATTTCGCTGAATGAATTAAACAGCCGGTAGCTGGGTATGATAAGAACTCCCATCACAATCAGGATAGAAATGAACAGGAGAAGAAGATTTATGAAAGTGTTGATATTGAAAACAAATCCGGCGATCACGATACCCGATTCCGGGATCCATCCAAGCAGGTTTAACCCAAATTGCGTAAGGAGGAGCACAACGAATATGGTAATATAGAACAGAATGCTTCGTACCGATTCAATCCCGTTTTGAAATTTCATTCGTACGGCACGAT
Source organism: uncultured Bacteroidales bacterium (assembly GCA_964634105.1). Lineage (GTDB taxonomy): Bacteria > Bacteroidota > Bacteroidia > Bacteroidales > UBA10428 > UBA10428. Next base: position 44,026 of record CAZWIU010000017.1, read on the forward strand.
AAGGCTCTTTTTCGAGATTTTGTACCCGTATGCTGGCTATTTCTCCATAACTCCAGGTAAGAGGCAAAAGCGCAATGATGATTCCTATATAGCTTATATTAGGGATATCCAGCAGGATAAACTCGAGATAAAAGAAAAGAAAGATAATAAATGAAGCCTGCATGGTTCCCCATAGAGCAACGAAGTAACAGTTTTTGTTAAAGGCATACCTTATATTGTAATAAGCTATCTGGTAAAGCCACCATGGCCAGCGGATGAGGTAGTGAATAAAAAGCCTGTAGAGTAAGATTAAAAACGGTACATATTGCCTCAAAATCCAAAGAATTGCATGCAGAATCCAGTAGAGAACCGTTTTTATCAGGTCGAGCAGGTCGACAAACAGGATGAAGATCAGGTATATGCCCCAGACCGTCCAGATAATGGTATCATAAAGGAATCCAAAAAGCGTCACAACAATCCTCAGGAGATCACGCAAGCCTCCCTTCTTAAAATAGCTATCTGTCCTGTAGAATGCGAATAAATGCGGTGGTTTCTCATCCGTTATGCGTGCGTGCAGAATTGAAAATGCCAGTAGCAACAAAGGTATTGTAATATAAAAAGGGACGAATTCAAAGGAAATGTAAAACAGGAACAGGCAGAGAAAAAACACCAGTAAGCGTTTGATATATTGAAAAGCCTTCTCCATCAACAGGGTTTTGGTAACAGTTACTACAATATTAATAAAAACTCCGCTGATATCCTATTCTCCAATGTGGCATACCGGCTGATAATGGATGACGGCACTATAATGATGAGGAGAAATATCAGATATAACGCTGGTTAACCAGGAAATATTTAACATAATCGTCGATTCCCTGTTCAAGCGTTGAGAAAGGAATAATATAACCGGCATCTGTCAGCTTCGCCATATTGGCCTGGGTGAAGTACTGGTATTTATCGCGGATGTCGGTTGGGATATCAATATATTCTATTGATTCCTTCATGCCGAGTGCATTAAATGTAGCCCGTGTCAAATCAAGAAAGGTCCGGGCTCTTCCTGTTCCCAGGTTATAAATTCCTGATGCAACCTGGTTTTCCATGAAAAATAAAAGTACGTCGACAACATCTTTCACATAAATGAAATCGCGTTTTTGCTCGCCGTCTTTAAATTCAGGAATATGTGAGCGGAACAGTTTCATTTTTCCCGTTTCACGTATCTGGTTATAAGCATGAAAGATTACTGATGCCATGCGACCCTTATGGTATTCATTCGGGCCATACACATTAAAGAATTTGATCCCTGCCCAGAAAGATGGATGATGCGAGCTTTCTAGAGCCCACTTGTCAAAATCGTTTTTGGATTCACCGTAGGGATTTAGGGGTTTTAATTGGCTGACAATATCGTGGTTGTCGTTATAACCCAATCTGCCATCGCCATATGTTGCTGCAGAAGACGCGTAAACCAAAGGGATATCGCCTTTGGCGCAAAGCTCCCACATCTTTTTTGAGTAATTCAGGTTTAATTTGTCAAAGACCTGCTTGTTAAATTCGGTAGTATCGGTGCGGGCGCCCAGATGAAAGACAAAGTTTACCTTTGGCTTATTCTTTTCGAACCAGTCGAAGAATAGTTCCCGGTCAATTTGTTCTGAAAAAGTTTTGCTTTCAAGATTTTTATTTTTCAACTCGTTGGAAAAATCATCAACAAGAATCAGATCGATATATCCTTCAGCATTCAGTTTGGATACCAAGTTACTGCCAATAAATCCTGCGGCTCCTGTAATTATAATCATGTGTTGAAGTGTTAAAACGGGTAAGGTTATTTATTGAATCTGAAAAGTGTGTCCAAAAATAACTATTCCTGAGAAATATGCATCAACTTCAGCCGTTGCTGTAATTCTGAAGTCAATCAACGCGCAATTCTTCAAGAATATGGATTACCGATCCGGTAAGATTTTTCAATGCAGAAGGTATATTCCAGTTTTCTATCCGCTGAATCTCAACAAAGTGTGAAATAGCTCGTATCTGCAGAAAGGGTACCTTTTCTGATAGGCAGACGTAAAAGAATACAGCCCCGTTCATGGTCTCTATTTCGGGCGAATATTTCTCACGCATCAGGTTGATCCATTTTGGATCGCTGTAAAGCGTATTAACGGTAATACCTTTAACGGGTATGAGCGATTCAACCTCTTCAATCTCAAAATTACCCAGACTGTTCAAGGCTCCTTCCGTAAAAGGGAATTCATTCTCATCCATGAGCTCCTCCTCAAACAAGGTATAAAGTTTATTCTTATGTTCTACCCCCAGGTCGGCAAAACGTTCCTGGACAACATTCACGACAAATCCTTGTTCCAGGAAATGGTCAAAACTACCAGCCAGGCCTATGTTTATAGCCAGATCGTAGTTGATCATATTCAATGCCCGCGTAAGGCTATAGGCCATAAAAGTACTTCCATAGCCGGCCACCAGTACATCAATATTCAACTCTCCAAATTTATAGCTGCGGTACTGAGGCTCGATCTGGTGAACAAATTCAAGCAAACTTATAAGATCCTTCACCTCACGGTTCGACGAAGCAACAATTAATATTCTCAATCATCAGTATTTTAAGAGCGTTAAGTATTTTGTTCCTATATTTGACACAATCTGGTAATAAAATTAAACATTTGTATATTAACTCAGTCTGTTGGATGTTTAAAATTTACATATATGACATCAGAAAACTATGTAGGAAGCGCCGAATATAATGAAGGTTTTGATCTGCCGGGCGGTTTTGATATGGAAGTTTCGCACAAGCTCATGAAATCCTATAAAGATATTCTCGGATATCTGGGTGAAGATCCTGAACGCGAAGGACTTCTGGATACTCCGCGTCGGATGGCACGTTCAATGCAATACCTGACCCATGGATATAAGATCGATCCGAAAAAAATTATAGAAAGTGCAAAGTTTAAAGAAGAATACCGGCAAATGGTCCTCGTGAAGGATATAGAATTATACTCATTATGTGAACATCATATGATCCCGTTTTTCGGGAAGGCACATGTTGCCTATATACCAAATGGATATATCACAGGCTTAAGTAAAATTATCAGGGTAGTGGAGGCTTTTTCGCGCCGGCTTCAGGTACAGGAACGGCTTACTGTCCAGATACGAGACTGCATCCATGAAACATTACAACCCATGGGCGTTGCCGTTGTTATTGAAGCCACTCATCTTTGTATGATTATGCGGGGAGTGAGGAATCAAAATTCCCGTGTTACAACGAGTGCTTTTACAGGTGCTTTTCTGAATAACCCAAAAACCCGCGAGGAATATATTCACCTGATAGGAGCTAAGATTTCCTGAGGAAGACAAATTTCTATATCGTCGTCAACGTTTGTACAACACACCTGATAGGAGCTAAGATTTCCTGAGGAAGACAAATTTCTATATCGTCGTCAACGTTTGTACAACACGTTGTGTATATCTTGGTAGTACCCAATATGAACAGTTGCCGGTAATTCTTTTTATTGGGCATTATTCGGGCATATTTGATAGTTAAATCTAATTATTACCTTTGCGGCTTACTATAAATAATATTTATATGAAAGCTTATGTATTTCCCGGTCAGGGAGCCCAGTTTGTAGGTATGGGAAAGAATTTATATGATAGTAATCCGGTTGCCCGGGAATTGTTTGAAAAAGCAAATCAGATCCTGGGTTTCAGAATTACTGACGTAATGTTCAATGGTACAGATGAAGATCTTAAACAGACAAAGGTGACTCAACCTGCTATATTTCTGCATTCCGTTATCCTGGCAAAAACCATGGGAGATGCATTTAAGCCCGAAATGGTCGCAGGTCACTCGCTGGGGGAATTCTCAGCCCTGGTAGCAAGCGGTGCACTTGCCTTTGAAGATGGACTGGTGTTGGTATCTAAACGTGCCCAGGCAATGCAGAAGGCATGTGAGAAGAATCCTTCTACTATGGCTGCCATCCTCGGACTGGAAGATGCAGTAGTAGAAAAAGTCTGCAACGAGATTGACGAAGTGGTCGTTCCTGCTAATTACAATAGCCCTGGACAAATTGTGATTTCCGGTTCCATAAAAGGTATCGATATGGCTATTGAAAAGCTTGCCGCAGCAGGTGCAAAAAGAGCTTTGAAGCTGGCAGTAGGAGGGGCATTTCATTCACCCCTCATGGAACCCGCCAGGGTAGAATTAGAGGACGCTATTGACCAGACAGTATTCAACTTACCAGGCTGCCCGATATATCAGAATGTCACAGCAAAAGCGGTTACAGATCCGGCCCAAATTAAATCGAACCTGAAACTGCAGCTGACTGCCCCTGTCCGATGGACACAAACTATCCAGAATATGCTTGCCGATGGGGCATCATCGTTTACAGAAGTAGGACCGGGAACAGTGCTCCAGGGATTAATTAAAAAGGTAAATCGCGAAATCCCGACGCAGAGTGCATAGTAGCCTAAGCAAGAATTGTTTGTGGAGGATCATTCATAAAAAATACTGTCTGACGATTCCCTGAATAACAGAGTCGGGAATAGAATGAATCCTAGCTTACATATTCTTGAAATGAAATTCTTCGTGAACTTTCTGCTCCCGAACATTCGGGATATTGTGCACGCTGTGGTTAAATATAGTAGTTAGAAATATGCAGATTGATAGGTTGGAATAGAATCCGAATCATTTTATAACTTTAGCCGCGAAGTAAATTCGCTTTTATCTTATAAGAGGGCTTGTTGAATGTCGCAAATACTGTATTACTCAACGAATCATAAAGCAGGCAAAGTTTCTTTCAGAAATGCGCTGTTAAAAGGGCTTGCGCCCGATGGCGGATTATATATGCCTGAAGCTATTCCTGAAATTACACGGGAGGAATTAGCTTCCTTCTCCATGGAACCATATTTTCGGATAGCCTTTGAGGTAACCCGGAAGTTTCTTCACGATATTATTTCCGGCGAAGAGCTTCTTGCCCTTGTTGAGGATGCTTATAATTATGAAGTGCCTCTTGAGAAGGTGTACGAGAAGAAATATATCATGCGCCTTGATCAGGGCCCTACAGCCTCATTTAAGGATTTTGCAGCCAGGATGATGGGGCGGCTTATGCAACATTTTTTAAACAAGGAAAAGAAGAATCTCCTGATACTGACTGCAACGTCGGGAGACACCGGAAGCGCTATTGCGAACGCATTTTACGGATTGAGTAACATCAACGTGGTCATACTTTTTCCGGAATCGGAAGTAACCGACCGACAACGTAAACAAATGACTACTCTTCACAAGAATGTCCGCATTCTGGCGCTCAATGGTAAATTCGACGATTGCCAGGCGCTGGTTAAGAAGGCATTTAACGACCGTGAACTGGATTCCTTGAACTTATCGTCGGCTAATTCCATTAATATCGGACGACTTATACCACAGAGTATTTATTATGTCTATGCCTATTCAAGGTTATGTGATATCAGTGCCGGCGAACAAATAATTTTTTCGGTTCCTTCCGGTAATTTTGGTGACCTTATGGGCGGCCTCATTGCGATGAAAATGGGAGTTCCCGTAAAGAAAATGGTCGTTGCCACAAACAGGAACGATGAAGTGCCCGAATATTTCAGAACTGGGAATTACAAAACCATTGTACCTTCATTGAACTGTATTTCAAGCGCAATGAATGTGGGCCATCCAAGCAATATGGCTCGTGTAGTGGCATTATACGGAGGTACGATGAATGAGCATGGACTTGTCATAAAAACCCCGGATATGGATGCCATGAAACGAGATATGTTCACTATCAGCATCGATGATGATGAAACTCTTGATACCCTGAAGATGGTGTATAATCGGCACAATGTGCTGCTTGAACCTCACGGCGCTGTCGGCTGGGCCGGATTAAGACATTATTTCAATCATTTCCCTGCCGACCACAACGCCAATCAGGTAGCAGTATGCCTGGAAACAGCGCACCCGGCAAAATTTCCGAACGAGATACACAAAATCCTGGGAATTGATCCTCAGTTGCCTGCCAGTCTGAAGGGTCTGGATAATAAAGAAGAGCGATTTGAACGAATTGAAAATGATTATTCTTTGTTTAAAGCGTTCCTGAAGAAAAATTATTAATTTTTTATATCGAAAAGAATGCACGTTGTTTGTTGCGACCTCGAAGGGGTATGGGTTCCGGAAGTCTGGATCAATGTATCGGTGAAAACCGGCATCGATGCCCTGAAACTTACTACCAGGGATATCAAAGATTATGACCAGTTAATGAAATACCGGCTAAACATCCTCGATGAACATAACCTGAAATTAAAGGATATACAGGATGTGATCAGCACCATAAAACCGCTCGATGGCGCCCTGGAAATGATCAACTGGCTGAAATCGGTTACAAGACTGATTGTTGTATCAGATACATTTACGGAGTTTGCCGAGCCTTTAATACGACAGCTTGATTACCCGCTATTATTCTGCCACTCTCTCGAAGTGGATGAAACCAACAGGATCGTAGGGTATAAACTGCGGCAGAAAGAGCCGAAACGTCAGGTTATCAGGGCATTGAAATCGCTCAACTATACGGTTATTGCATTCGGCGATTCATATAACGATGTTGGTATGCTTCAGGAAGCCGACAAAGCATTTTTATACCGGCCTCCCAACAATGTTATGGAAGAATTTCCACAATTCCCGGTGGCAAATAATTATAAAGAGATGAAAGAGCTATTGCTCGGAATGTTCGAATAGAATTGTATTTCTTGATCGCTCCTGTCAATCATTAATCTACGGGTACAGAACACTAACATTCTCTCATTTTCTCTTTCAGATGCTTCTTAACAAAAAATGTTAAGGTCTATCCTTCTTACACTCCTAATCTTTTCACCATCCAAAGCACGCAGTGCGAAAGATGGCACTCTCACTTTCACTCTCACTTTCACTCTCACTCTCACTCTCTACACCACTCCCTGGTCGATCATTGCATTGGCCACCTTCAGGAAACCTGCAACATTAGCTCCTTTTACGTAATCGATATACCCGTCGGGTTGTTCGCCGTGTTCTCTGCAGACGGCATGAATTGATTCCATGATCTGGTGAAGACGTCTGTCAACTTCATCCCTGGTCCATCGGAGTTTCATCGCATTCTGCGTCATTTCCAGTCCGGATGTTGCTACTCCTCCGGCGTTGGCAGCTTTCCCGGGGCAGTAAAGGATTCTGTTTTCTTTAAAGACTTCTATGGCTTCCGGTGTGCAGGGCATATTGGCTCCTTCACAAACACATAAGCACTTATTCTTAATCAGGTTTTTTGCATCCTCTAAGTTAAGCTCATTTTCACAGGCACAGGGCATGGCAATATCGCATTTGACCTCCCAGGGGTGTTTACCCTGTATAAATTGTGCTTCGGGGAATTCGCGGGCATAGGGTTCAACAATATCCTCATTGGATGCACGAAGTTCAAGCATAAATTGGATTTTCTTACCGCTAATACCCTTTTCATCATACACATAACCATCGGGGCCCGATATGGTAACTACCTTTGCCCCGAGGTGATTAAGTTTGGTTACGGCACCCCAGGCTACATTCCCGAAACCTGAAACAGCAGCTGTTTTACCCTCAATTTCCTGGTTGCGGGTGGCCAGCATTTCCTTGGCAAAATAGACTGCCCCAAAACCTGTTGCCTCAGGGCGTACCAGGCTTCCTCCCCAGTTAAGCCCTTTACCCGTGAGTACACCGTTAAACTCGCAGGTTAGTTTTTTATACATACCATACAGGTAACCGATTTCGCGTGCCCCAACCCCGATATCGCCGGCCGGAACATCCGTTTCAGGTCCTATCACCCGCCAAAGCTCAAGCATAAACGACTGGCAGAATCGCATGATTTCATTATTTGATTTTCCCTTAGGCTGAAAATCGGAACCTCCTTTTCCTCCTCCCATGGGCAGTGTAGTCAGTGCATTTTTAAAAATCTGTTCAAATCCAAGGAATTTCAGTATGCTCAGGTTAACACTCGGGTGAAAACGAAGCCCTCCTTTATACGGGCCAATAGCATTGTTAAACTGTATACGATATCCCCTGTTTACATGTACATTTCCATCATCATCCATCCATGGCACTTTAAAACTGAGGACCCGATCAGGTTCAACTAATCGCTCGATAATACCTGCCGTTTCAAAATGAGGATTTTTGTTATAAACATCCACAATTGAAACCAGTACTTCATGAACTGCCTGCAGGTATTCATGTTCGCCATGATTTCTTTGTTCCAGGCTTTGCATTAATTTTTCAACATTCATGATATGTATATTTTTATATTCAACTGATCTTTCACAGTATTTTGGTGAAGAATCCAACGCATCAATTTATGAATTTATTCCGGTTTATTGCATGACTTTTTACATACACGCTGGTTCAGGATTCTGGTGAAATGATCAATATTTCAGTTGCATAATAGTCCCGTTTTTATCTACTTTGCAGAAAAAAAGTATGGTTCGTGTTGATAAATGGTTATGGGCTGTCAGAATCTACAAGACACGCGGACTGGCAACCGATGCCTGCAGGCATGGTCACGTACTGGTGAATGGATTAACTGCAAAACCGTCAAAAGAAATCAAAGAAAACGATCATATTACAATACGAAAGCTTCCCGTGCTGTATAGCTATATTGTAAAACAGGCTATAGAGAAAAGGATTTCAGCAAAGCTTGTACCCGATTGCCTCGAAGATATCACATCGCTGGAAGAACTCGATAAACTGAATGTGAAAGAAACTTTTTTTGTACGGCGTGACCGCGGTACAGGTCGTCCCACAAAGAAAGAACGTCGATTGCTTGATGACCTGGAATCGAATTTGTACAAATAGAGATGAAGGTATGCTTATAGCCCGTGAGAAATATAAGAAAAATGTTGCCGAATATATCCTGTATATGTTCCAGGTGGAGGATACAATCAGGGCATGCCAGTTTGATATTGACCTTATAGAAGAACGGGTCATTAAGCAGTTTTCTGTGGCTGATAAAGTTAAACAGGATATCCGCGATTGGTATGCCGATCTTATTGTTCAAATGCACCAGGAAAAGATCCGGGCATCAGGTCATCTTTCCTCAATACAGAAGCTGATAGATGAATTGTATGCCCTCCATGTGAAATTAGTAAAGACAAAAACCGATACCAAATACATGGAAATCTATTACAGGGCAGCACAGAATATTAAGGAATTTGAACATAAACTCGATAAACCTCCCGCTAATGAAATAGAATCATGTTTCATTGCCCTTTATGCGCTCTTGCTTTTAAAACTTTCGAGAAAAGAGATATCCGCCGAAACACTTGAAGCCATGCATACTTTCAGTAACCTTCTGGCAATACTCTCTCAGCGTTTCAAAGATATAAATGCTCTGTAAGATGCTGTCAGGAATTTATTCCTGCCCGAAAAGATGAACTGGCTTTTTCGTACTGTTTAAAAAGTTGAAAAGATAATAAATGCATGGGCCTCTTATATAAGTAATACATAAATTGATACAGCATCAAGTTATCCTGTCAAGTAGGAAAATAATTCTTTGAAAATTCAAATAGAAATATTTACTTTGGGTAACCTAAGCGCATTGAGACCGTAAAAATCAAGTATTAATATCGTATCAGAATTGTTTCTGAACCAGGATATTATATATCTGATGACTGGTATTTATTTACATCTTAAAACTTTTATTTATGAGGAATATCAATTTGTCTGATCGTTTCGCGGGATTAGCATCGACGTTGCAAAAAATTAAGATTCCTTCAAAGATTATTTTCTTTATTGTGGGAATTGCATCAACTGTATGGTTTTTGATTCGTGTTATACCAAAACCTTCACGGGCAACATATCCGTGTATGCGTGCTGCAGCTCCCTTTGCATCATCTTTTGTTATTTATCTGCTGGGTATTACAAGTTTTACTTTCTTTTTTAAGAAGGCCAGGCAACGATTGTCACAATCGAGATATATGCTTGCATCGGCATTTGCTGTTATCGGATTGATAGCTGGTGCATGGACTGTATACAATACAAATACAACGGCTTCCGCAGCCGAAGACAATACCCCCCAGGCTCCACAAACAGCGAATGAGCCGGTTGGCATAGGAAAGGGAATTTTCCCCGGTAGGGTTGTCTGGGCCCATAACCCGGCTGCAACAAACGAAAACTGCGATAACCTGGCTAACTCGAACGATTACTGGTATATGGATTCCAATACCGATCAGAACGAAGTAAATAAAATGTTATCTGCAAGCATCCAAAAATTAACAGGTACCACTTCAGATGCAGCAGCATGGGATTCAATATTTACATATTATAACAGAACTCATGGCAGGGGTAATGTTGGCTACACAGCCGGTGAAAAGATTGCAATTAAAATAAACCTGAACGGAATCAATAATGGTAACCGGGGTGAAAATATTAATACTTCGCCACATTTATGTAATGCAGTTCTTGATGACCTTGTAAATATTGTCGGGGTAGCCCAGGCAGATATTGGCATAGGCGATCCGAACTGCTCAATGAATAGTGTTACTTATAACAAAATTCATGGTTCATTCCCAAGTGTAAAATGTTGGGGCAGTACAGCCGGCTTAACTCCTGCAACAGCAACGGCCAGCGCTGTATTATTCGCAAGCGATGGAAGCTATGAAGATGTGATACCGCAAGCTTATGCCGATGCTGCCTACCTGATCAATCTTGCCGTGTTCAAGAAACATCATCGCGCAGGGATCTCCCTGGGAAGCAAAAATCATTTCGGTTCGCTGGGGGCATATACCGGAGGAGCCTGGCATTTGCATCCTTCCCTACCTTGTTCTGTAACAGATGGACATGTCGATAATTATGAGTATGGCGTCTACCGCTGTTTTGTTGATATCATGGGGCATAAGGATCTGGGAGGTAAAACGGTGCTTTATATAAATGATGGTTTGTGGGCATCAACCAACTGGGGCCATCATGCAGTAAGATGGCACATGGCTCCTTTCAACGACGACTGGCCTTCGTCACTGTTTGTTTCATTCGACCCCGTAGCTATTGAATCGGTGGGCTATGATTTTCTTTATGAAGAATTTGATGTAGATCAATCAGAAACCCTTCATCCGGAGGAAGGAGGGGCATGGGATGGTACCTACGGTCCTTATCCTCATTTCAAGGGGACCGACGATTTCTTGCACCAGGCGGCTTCTTCCGATAACTGGCCTGCAGGGTTGGAATACGATCCCGAAAATGATGGATCTATATTGGGCAGCCTTGGTGTTCACGAACACTGGAATAATCCGATCGATAAACAGTATACCAGGAACCTGGGCACAGGTAACGGGATCGAGCTGTGTAAAATAAATATGTCAAATACCTATACTCCCGACAATAGTAATCTGCTAAGCGAACACGTAAACACCATTTTTGTTGACTCTTTTGACGTTAAATGGTTCGGTACTGACCAGGGTATTTCACGTTTCGATAATACCGACTGGACCGACATCACCACAGGCAATCACCTGGTAAGTAATAATGTAAGGAAATTTGCATACGAAAAATTTTCTTCCGAAGATCAGTTATGGGTGGCAACAGCCGGTGGATTAACTGTGTTATCATACGATACCGACGGAGTTACTGATGCAAATACATACACAACCGGAAATTCGGATATCATAAGTAACAACGTTGTTGCTATCGGGATTGACAGCTGGCACAACAAATGGGCGTGTACTTCTGCCGGTTTGAGTGTTTTCACCGGAACTGACTGGGCAGATACAACGGAGTATATGGACGAAGATCATCATTGGGAGTCCTTCGTAGGAACTAATCTTTATGCCGCCGCTGGCAACGATACCATGCTGATTGCTTCCGATAGCGGGGTTATCCGTTTCACCTATGATGAAATTGACGGATTTACCGGTGCTTCAGCGTATGGTGAAAAGTGGTCCAGGTTTGAATCGTATACTGTCAATTTTGTCGGACTGTTCGATTATGTCCAATATTACGGTACTCCGGAAGGTGCCTTTATACACCATGGAAACGATCCCAAGACAGGTTTTGAAGAACCTTATACCATGGAGTCGGGATTGGTAAGCAATAATGTACGTGCTATTGAGATCGATGACGATGGCAATATTTGGTTTGGTACCGATAAAGGAATATCAGTGAAAACGAATGCAGGGTGGTTTAAGTATCCTGCCGGTATGCAGGCATATAACCTGAACTTTAAGACAGCCGGGACAGAAGCGACGGTACATTGGATCAGCGGAACCGGTATGCCTGAAGGATATGGACTTATCGACCCGGTGGTGAACGACATCAAAAAAGATTTCTCCGGTAAAGTCTGGGTAGCCACCAATGGCGGAATTGAATTCTTTGAATCAGTTCCCGGAGTTCCGGCCGAAGACCTGATCGCGAAAAGAGTCGTTTTCATGAAAACAGGAAACACTGGTACTGTAACACCGGTTAACGGAGTAACTTACACCGCAAACAACACTTATGGAGCAGGAACCGCTTTGAATGGATGGTATTGTGTTTATAACGGCCCGGGCGATTCGGTTGTTGTATACGGACTGACATTGGATACAGAGTATCGTGTTATGGTTTGTGAATATACTGGTGATGCCGGAAGCGAAGTATACGTTACTACAACAGCAACGGAAAATCCTGCTAACTTTATCGCCGGATATAGTGCTATAGAAACTGAAACCAATGAACCGATCAGCGTATATCCTGTACCCTTTGATAATTATATTACTATCAATGGCAGCCAGCTGCAACCGGGTAGTATTGTATCGGTTTATGCATTGAACGGGCAGTTATTATACCAAGCTCCCATTACAGGAAATACAAACCGTATTAACACTTCTTCATTAGGAAAAGGAATCTATATCATTCGTATAACTGATGGCGACAGGAATTATAGTGTGAAAATTGTAAAATAATAAACCTCTTTTAATGATAGCATGACAAGTAGCGGCATGATATAGCGTGCCGCTACTTTTTGTGCGCTATGCATGCCATTGTTCTATAGGGTGCAAGACCCGAACGAGCCA